>JBBQQV010000296.1:0-4487 GCA_038215505.1 Lysobacterales bacterium | reverse complement strand
GGTGGCTTCGTCGCGCAAGATCCGCGGGCGCAAGAACACCATCAAATTGCGCTTGCTGTGCTTGGCTGCGCGTGATTTGAAGAGACCACCCAGCACCGGAATGCGCGACAGGCCGGGTACGCCTTGCAGGCTTTCCGTAGTTTCTGCCGAGGTCAGACCACCCAGTACCAGCAGGCCGCCATCGGGGACCATCACGCTGGTGGTCAGTTCGCGTTTGTTGGTGATCAGATCGGACGCGCCCTGCACGCCCGGTGCCAGTGATGACACCTCCTGCTTCAAATCCAGCCGCACGCTGCTGCCTTCATTGACGTGCGGGGTGACGGTGAGGATCAAGCCCACGTCCTTGCGCTCGATCGTCTGGAATGGATTGGTCGGCTGCGTGCTGCCGCCGGCACCGGTGTTGGTGAACTGGCCGGTCAGAAACGGCACTTCCTGGACGACCTTGAACTCGGCTTGCTTGTGGTCAAGGGTGACGATGGAGGGATTCGACAACATGTTGGCGCGGGCGTCGCCACGCAGGGCTTTGACCAGCGCGCCAATTTGAAATAGCGGAGTGCGGCTGCCGGGTAAGGTGACCGTGCCACTCAAGTAGCCCAGATTGAGACCACCACCAACCGCGCTGTAGGGGTTGGTCAACGCACCCACGATGCCACCCACGCCGCCCGCACCGGGAAAGTTGGTGCCGCCGATCACGCCGCTGGTCAAACCGCCGTTGCCGTCGCTATCGATGGTGGTGGTCTGCCACTGCACGCCCAACTCATCCGCGAGGTCATCACTGACTTCGGCAATGATCGCCTCGACCAGGATCTGCACGCTGGGCACATCCAGTTGGCGCACCACCGAAGACAGGTCGCGGAATACTGCCGGAGAGGAGGTGATGATCAGCGCATTGGTGCCTTCGTGCGGCTGGATGGTGGCCGGGTTGGCGCTCTCGGACTTCGCTGCCGTGCCGGTTAGGGTGTCGGCGACGCCTTCCAGGATCGGCACCAGCTCGGCGGCTTTGGCGTAGCGCAGGTAAATCACTTGCGTGTTTTCGCCGGATTCCAGCGGCGTGTCCAGGTGCGCGATCAGCGCTCGCATGCGCAGGCGTTGCGCGCGATCACCCGACAACAAGACCGAGTTGGTGCGCTCATCGGCGATCAGTTTCATGCCGCCCGGCGTGGGCGAGGTAGCACTGCTGGAGGGCTCCAGTGCTAACACGGTACGACCGACTTCGGAAGCGCTGGCGTGACGCAAGGGGATCACTTCGACGGCCACATCAGCCGAGGTATCGATACGGCGAATGATCGAAGTCAGACGATCAACATTTCCAGCGCGATCAGTGACCAGCAGCGAATTGCTGTTGCCATGCGCAATCATGTGGCCTTGCTGTGGCATCAGTGGGCGCAACAGGGTCACCAGCTCCTGCGCGGAAACGTGTTTGACCTCGATCACCCGGGTCACCAACTCATCGACGCCGCTGTTGCTGGCTATCGACGCGCCGCCGTCCAGTGCAGCGATGGCCTCGGGCACGATCTTTACCACCGAGCCCGATGGCACTGCCGCGTAGCCATGCACGCGCAGCACTGACTGGAACAATTCGTAGACCTCATCAGCGCGCATCTGCTGGCCGGAGATCACGGTGACTTTTCCGACCACGCCCGGATCGACGATGAATGTCTTGCCAGTGATTTCACTGACCGTCTGGATCAGCGCACTGATGTCGGCGCCTTGCAGATTGATGGTCGTGCTTTGGCCGGTGCGACTGCTGGGCGCAATGGCGGCAGGCGCGCTCGCGGCAGGCGGAACCATCACGGTAGGCGTCGGCAGCGGGGTGGCAGCCAATTCCATTTGCGCCTGCGTCGCCGGCGCTAGCGCCAGCGCCAGCGGCAGCATGCAAAGCGCGAGAGTGCTGGGTTGCGGAGCCAATCGAGTCATGCGGATATCCAAATAATCAGCGCGTTTGTTTGGTGCGAACAGCAGCGTGTCGTTGCATGTAAATTCAAGAGTCGGGAGAGCAAAGCGAGGTAACAGTTCGGCTACAGGCCAACAGGAATTTGCAGTGTATTGCCATCGCGACGCACCGCCAGCGTGAGTTGGCGAGTGTTGCGCAAAGCAGCAGTCAACTCGGCAATGCGCTCGGGGCCGTCGAGTGGAATGCCATTGACCGCGGTGATGATATCGGTTGGCAGCAGGCCCGCGCGGTCAAGCAAATCGGAATCGCGTCCGACGCTTAAGCGCACACCGCTGAAGCGGCCGTTCTCAAGTACGGGAAACACGCTGACCTGTTTCGCCAGCTCGGCCACGTCGGTGCCGGTGGCCGCACGAATGGATTCCATACTCGGCATGCCCGTGCTGATGTTCGGGTTGATAAACGGTGCCGGAGTGTTGGCGAGGCGCGCGGCGGCAGGCGCTGGCGGCGGTGCTCGGCCGACACCTGCAGTGGCAGGCACCTGCCCCTGGCTTGCTTGGCCTGAGGGCTGCGTGGAAGGTTCAGAATTGGGCAGGCTCAAGGACTCATCGATGCCGGCGCGGCGCAACAGAACGCGGCTGCTGTAGATGCCGATCAGTTGCGCATTTCCGGGCAATTGATCACCGACGCGATAGCGCTTATCGAGGCCGGTTTCATCCGAGATGATGGCGTAGCCGCCGTTCGATGCGTCTTCATTGAAGGTGCCACGCAAGACCAATTTGAGCGCGGTGGCGGGTGCCTGCTGGGCCAAGCGCGCAAGGTCCAGACGCACGCCAGGATCGCCAAACAAATGCCACTTGGCGACATTGATCGCCGGCTGCGCCGCTTGCATCATCGGCAACGCAAGATTGGACGTCGCTGGCGGCGGCAGAGTGGGGCCGGCGACCAGCAGCCAAATTAGCTTTACCAGCTGCCAAAGCAACCAAACGCCGGCGGTGAGTAGGGCGGCGGGGGCCAAGACGGCGAGCCGCGTTGAAATCCGATCAGAGAAGACCGCGTCACCCATGCGTTGCGGCGTCGATAAAAGACGCCGAACTGTAGCAGATTGGCCGTTGTTTGAGGCGCAATTGCCTGGTTCAGGGCGCGACCTGAATGCGCTGGTGCTTGCCTGCGGCGGCTTTAGGAGGGTGCCGCTTCTGCGGCGCTCGCTTTTCGAGCCATCGCAACAAAACCTGCGACCGCCGGCGACAAGCAACGAATCCTTGCCGCCGATTGCTTTAAGTCAATGCGAGCCGCGCGGCGGACGCTTGACCAGCGCGCGCAAACCTTGCTTGATCCGACCGAGCAGGCTCGGCTTGCCCGAGTTGGCCTTGTCGAGCACCGCCGGTGTGGGACCGGTGATGACCGCCGATGAAACAGGACTGGTTGAACCCGATTCCACCGCTGCGCTATCGCCTTCACGACGACGCCCACGACCGCCACGGCGACGCCGCGGTTTGCGGGTGCTGTCGGCAGGCACATCAAACTCACTGGAGGTTGCCGCCGGAGTGGCTGGGATCGCCGCGATCTTCACGGTGACCGGCTCGGCGGGGGCGTTGCCAATTTCGTGGCGTGGGCGCGCAGTGTGCTCACTGCGAGGCACGGAATCACGGCGCGGCCCGGAACCATTGCGTGAACCGCCGCTGCGGTTGCTTGCACCCGCGCCACCGGACTCGTTGCGGCCACCGCTGTTGCGACTACCACTACTGCGACCACCACCGCCCCGGCGTTCGTCTTCGGCCGCCTTGGCTTCGCGCACCTCACGAAAGATCGCGCTTACGCTCTCGCCGGCCTCTTCGCCTTCGGCCAACGGTGCGCGGGCTGCGCGCGGCAGTGGCACCAGCAAATCGGTTTCGACCGCGGCCACCGGCAGCTTTTGTTCAATGAAGGCCTCGATGTCCGGCAGGCTCATCGCGTAGCGTTCGCAGGCAAAGCTGATCGCGTCGCCTTCAGCGCCCAAACGCGCGGTGCGGCCAATGCGATGCACATAGTCTTCCGCGTCGAACGGCAGGTCATAGTTGTAGACGTGACTCACGCCATCAATATGCAGACCACGAGCGGCGACATCGGTGGCGACCAGAATGTCCAACTGGCCTTTCTGGAAGCGGCCGAGCAA
The DNA here is from genome assembly GCA_038215505.1 of Lysobacterales bacterium. GTDB lineage: Bacteria > Pseudomonadota > Gammaproteobacteria > Xanthomonadales > Xanthomonadaceae > JANNWF01. The sequence continues at coordinate 441 of JBBQQV010000296.1, read as the reverse complement.
CGTCTCGCGCTTCTTTTGCGGCACGTCGCCAGACAGCACGCCGACCCGAAAGCCGGCGCGCTCCAGCGAGCGGGCCACGCGCTCCACCCACACCTTGGTGTTGACGAACACCATCGTTCGATGCCCTTCGCTGCGCGTGAGCAGGCCGATCAGCAACGGGATTTTTTCTTCATCGGCGGGGAAATACACCAACTGCCGCACTTTGGCATTGGTGATGAACTCGCTCTCAACAACGAGCTTTTCCGGCTCGTTCATGTGCTCGTAGGCCAGCTCCAGCACGCGATGGCTCAAGGTGGCGGAGAACAGCAGGGTTTGCCGTTCGGTGCGGATTGGCATCCGCCGCAGCAAGAAGCGGATGTCCTTGATGAAGCCGAGGTCAAACATGCGGTCGGCTTCATCGAGCACGCACACTTCGCAGGCGTGCAGCGAGACGACCTTGTG
>JBBQQV010000295.1:0-4491 GCA_038215505.1 Lysobacterales bacterium | reverse complement strand
TGGGCTCGCTGCTGGGCATCGCTGATACCAAGGCCGCGATCTACGATGCTTTGCCAGATGACGGCATTGCCGTGATCAATGCCGACGATGCCTTCGCGGAATGGTTTGCGCAGCGCGTGGGCGCCCGCCGCCAGTTGCGCTTTGGACTGGATGCGGACGCCGATCTGCACGCGACCGGCATTCGCAGCAATGCCGCTGGCAGCCAGTTCCGTTTGCACGCCGCCGGCGTCAGTGCGTTGATCGAACTGCCCTTGCCTGGACGCCACAACTTGCGCAATGCGCTCGCGGCGGCGGCCATGGCGCTGGCAGTGAATACGCCAATCGAGAGCATCGCCGCAGGACTGTCACGGGCACAAGCCGTGTCAGGTCGGCAGATGCGCTATCGCCTCGGCAATGGGGTGGAGCTGATCGATGACAGCTACAACGCCAACCCGGCGTCGGTCGCCGCCGCCATTGCCACCTTGGTGCAGGGCGGCGGCGAAGCGTGGCTGGTGTTGGGCGACATGCTCGAACTCGGACCGCAAGCTGCGGAGTTGCACGCCGAAATTGGCCTGCAAGCACGTGCGGCAAAGTTGGCGGGGCTATTCACCGTGGGCAACCTGTCGCTGCACGCGAGCCATGCTTTTGGCGACAGGGGCGAGCACTTCGACAACCAGCAGGCGTTGATCGATGGCCTCAGCGGGCGTCTGCGCGCCGGCGTCGTGTGCTTGGTGAAGGGCTCGCGCGGGAGCCAGATGGATCGTGTGGTGTCTGCACTTCGCGCTGCCGATGTGCGAGAGGACAGTCATGTTGCTTGAGCTGTTCAACTGGCTTACCCGCCTCGATAGCGCGTTCGCGCTGTTTGGATACATTACTTTCCGTGCCATCTTGAGTGCGCTGACCGCGCTGTTGCTGTCGTTGCTGCTGGGCCCGTGGGTGATCCGACGTTTGGCGCGCTTGAAGGGCGGCCAGCCGATTCGCAGCGATGGTCCGCAGTCGCACTTGGTGAAAGCGGGGACGCCGACCATGGGCGGTGCCTTGATCCTCATCGCGATCACTTTGTCGACGCTCTTGTGGGCCGATCTGAGCAATCGCTACGTGTGGATCGTGCTTGGAGTGCTGGTGGCGTTTGGCGGTATTGGTTGGTGGGATGACTGGCGCAAAGTGGTGCGCCGCGACCCCAAGGGACTGCCGGCGAAACAGAAGTACCTGTTGCAATCGATATTTGGCTTGGCGGCCGCTCTGGCGCTTTATTTCACCGCCGATGTCAGCGCAGCGACCGCATTTCACGTGCCATTCTTCAAGAGCGTGGCCATCCCGCTGGGCGGCATGTTTGTGGTGATCGCCTACTTTTGGATCGTTGGCTTTTCCAATGCGGTCAATCTGACCGACGGCCTGGATGGCTTGGCGATCATGCCGGCGGTATTGGTTGCTGGCGCGCTGGGCATCTTCGCCTACGCCTCAGGGCACGCCGTGTTTGCGACATATTTGCAGATGCCGTCGATTCCGGGTGCTGGTGAGCTGACCATCATCTGCGCGGCGATCGCCGGAGCGGGCCTCGGATTTCTCTGGTTCAACACCTATCCGGCTCAGGTCTTCATGGGCGACATCGGTGCGCTGGCGCTGGGCGCAGCCATCGGCGCGATCGCGGTGATCGTCCGCCAAGAGCTGGTGCTGCTGGTGATGGGCGGCATTTTCGTGATTGAGACACTGTCGGTGATGGTGCAAGTGGCGAGCTTCAAACTGACTGGCCGGCGGGTATTCCGGATGGCGCCCATTCACCACCACTTCGAGTTGAAGGGCTGGCCCGAGCCACGCGTCATCGTGCGCTTCTGGATCATCACGGTGGTGCTGGTGTTGCTCGGCCTTGCCACGTTGAAGGTGCGCTGATGATTGTCGAGCGCATCCAGCAGGCGTTGCACCTCGACGAGATCGAAGGCCGTTACGACCGCGTGCTGTTCTATTGCGCCGTGGTGTTGGCCGGCTTTGGTTTGTTGATGGTGGCCTCGAGTTCCATTGCCGTGGCTGAGGGTCAAGGGCTGGGTCCGTTCTACTACCTCATTCGCCACGCGATCTTTCTGAGCATTGGCGCGGGATTGGCGTTCGCACTGGCGCGTACTGAACTCAAATGGCTTGAGCGCCACAGCCGCACCCTGCTGGTGATTGGCTTCGTGCTGTTGGCGCTGGTGTTCGTGCCAGGTCTTGGTCGCGAGGTAAATGGAGCGCGTCGCTGGATCAGCCTCGGCCTATCCAATTTTCAGGTGGTGGAAGCGGTCAAGCTGATCATGATCATCTGGCTCGCCAGCTATCTCGCTCGTCATCGCGAACAAGTGCAGACGCGCTGGTTTGGCGCGCTAAAGCCACTCCTGGTCGCGGGCGTGATGCTGCTCGCCTTGCTTGCGCAGCCGGACTTCGGCTCGGCGATGCTGATCTGCGCCATCACTGCCGGCATGATCTGGCTTGGCGGGGTGCGCATTGCGCATGCAGCGGTGCCGATGCTGGCGGCGGCGCCACTGGTGGCGTGGGCGGCGATGAGCGAGTCCTATCGCGTGCGCCGGCTGACCTCGTTCATGAATCCGTGGGAAGACCCGTTCAAGGACGGCTTCCAGTTGACCCAGGCGCTGATCGCGATTGGGCGCGGCGAATGGCTGGGTGTTGGCATCGGTGGCAGCATCCAAAAACTGTACTACCTGCCGGAAGCGCACACCGATTTCATTTTTGCGGTGATCGCCGAGGAAACCGGCTTACTGGGGATCTTGCTGTTGATCGCCGTGTTCCTGACCTTGTGCGGCCGCGCGTTCTGGCTGGGCCTACGCGGCGTCGAGATGGGCCGCGCGTTTGCTGGCTTTTGCGCCTTCGGCGTCGGCTTGTGGCTGAGCCTGCAGGCGCTGGTGTCGGTCGGCGTCAATTTGGGATTGCTGCCGACCAAGGGTCTTACCCTGCCATTGATCTCATCGGGCGGCTCCAGCGTTTTGATGACCTGCGCGGCAATCGGGCTGTTACTGCGCGTCAGCTATGAGCTGGATCGAACCCAGAAGGTGGTCGCCCGTCTACGCCAGCAACAAGGCCGCGGCGAGCCGGAGTTCGATTCGCCGAGCAGCGGTGAGCGAGTGTCTGAATTTGCGCAACCGCTGGTCGCCGGACGGCGCCGGATCGAGCCGAGTTTGGGGTCAGTTCAATGAGAGCTATCCAATGAGCTCGACAGTGAATCAGGCCCCCGTATTGATCATGGCGGGCGGAACCGGTGGCCACATTTTCCCAGGGTTGGCCGTGGCCGCTGCACTGCGCGCGAGAAATGTGCCGGTCGCATGGTTGGGATCGCAGCAAGGCCTGGAAACCCGGTTGGTGGCAGCTGCTGGAATTGCCCTTTCGACGATTGCCGTCAGCGGGCTGCGTGGCCACGGCGGGCTGGCCCTGCTGACCGCACCGCTGAAGGTGCTGCGCGCGGTGGTACAAGCCGTGGCGGTCTTGCGTCGGGTCAAGCCGCGAGCCGCCATCAGCTTTGGGGGCTACGCTGCGGGGCCTGGTGGTATCGCCGCATGGCTGCTGCGTTGCCCGCTGCTGGTGCACGAGCAGAACCGGATTCCCGGCCTGACCAATCGCGTGCTGGCGCGCCTCGCCAAGCGCGTGCTGGTCGGCTTTCCCGATGCCATGCCTGCCGCCGAGTGGGTCGGCAACCCGGTGCGAAACGAGATCGCCCAGTTGCCGGTGCCTGGTCTACGCTTGGCTGCACGCTCAGGGTCCTTGCGTTTACTGGTGATGGGTGGCAGCCAAGGTGCACGCGCTCTCAACATGGCCGTCCCGAAAGCACTGAAGGGCATGGCCAAGATGGAGGTCCGCCATCAGTGCGGCGAGCGTTTGGCCGAGTCCGCTCGCGCTGCCTACGCGCAGGCGGGTGTCGAAGTGAGCTTGGAGCCATTTATCCAGCGCATGGATGAAGCTTACGGTTGGGCTGATCTGGTCATCTGTCGCGCCGGTGCATTGACGGTGGCCGAACTCGCGGCGGCGGGCGTCGCCGCACTGCTGGTGCCGTTTCCGCACGCCGTTGACGATCACCAGACCCACAACGCGCAATGGCTGGTGGCCGCAGGCGCTGCAGAATGTATAACCGAAGGACCGGCCTTGGCTGAGCAACTGCAGCAACGCCTGCTCGCCCTGACTGCTGATCGCGCCGGCTTGTTGCGCATGGCCGAAGCCGCTCGCGCTTGCGCCAAGACCGATGCTGCCGAGCAAGTGGCGATAGCCTGTCTGGCGGAGGCCCGCGCATGAAGCGTTTGATGCACGAGGGCGATATCGCCGCCGCTTTTCGACGAGTCCATTTCATTGGCATCGGCGGCGTCGGCATGAGCGGCATTGCCGAAGTGCTGTGCACGCTCGGCTACACCGTCTCAGGTTCGGATATCGGTGCATCGGTGTCGACCCAGCGGCTCGCCGATGCCGGCGCGACGATCTTTCGCGGGCATGCCGCTGAGCACGTCGTTGATGTGGACGTGGTGGTGGTGTCGAGCGCGA
>JBBQQV010000294.1:0-4515 GCA_038215505.1 Lysobacterales bacterium | reverse complement strand
GCCGAGGTGTTGCCGTGTCGATCAACCGTAACCACCACCCGATCCATTGGCATGGCCAAACGCTTGGCAGTGGCCTTGATAATGCGGAGATTGGCCTGATGCGGAATCAGCCAGTCGATCGCGGACTTGTCCAGTCCATTGGCGGCGAGGGTTTCCTCGACCACCGCATCCAGCGTCTTGACTGCCACTTTGAACACTTCGCTGCCGGACATCAGCACTTTCATGCCGTGGTTCTTTTCGTCCTTGAACCCGGCCGAAACACCGACCGGCGTATACAGCAGATCTTTGTGGCCGCCGTCGGCATGCAAATGCGTCGACAGTATCCCTGCCTCGCTATCCGCGCGGAGCACCACCGCGCCTGCGCCATCGCCAAACAGCACGCAGGTATTGCGATCATCCCAATCCAGCAGTCGCGTCAACGTCTCCGCCCCGACCACCAGCGCGGTACGCACCGAGCCGCTGCGAATGAATTTATCGGCGACGCCGAGCGCGTACATAAAGCCTGAGCATGCCGCGTTCACATCAAATGCCGTGCAGCCGTTTGCACCCAGCCGATGTTGCAGGAGGCAGGCCGTGGACGGAAACACCAGATCGGGCGTCGTGGTACCAACGACCAGCAAATCGATCTCACGGGCATCGACGCCCGCTGCGGCAAGCGCACGGGTCGCTGCTTCGAATGCCAGGTCGCTCGTCGTTTGGCCTTCCGCCGCAATGTGGCGCTGTCGAATACCGGTGCGATCCCGTATCCACTCATCGCTGGTGTCGACGCTGCGCGCCAACTCTTCGTTGGTCAGTACACGCTCGGGCAGATAGCTGCCGGTGCCGATGATGCGGGCGTAAGGGCTGGTCGACATGCAGTCTCCGTCTGCGGCAGCGGGTCAGAATGACCGCAAGGATGCGTCATCGGCATTGCTGCCGCCATGACCCAAATAAACCAGCATCAACGCAAACGGCGGGCAATGCCCGCCGTCACGTTTCTACTTCAACCTCGCGCGCAACCAAGAGGATGCGCGTTAAGGGTTTACTCCTGATCCGCCATCGGGTTGCTGGTCGCAATGACCTTTTTGCCGCGGTAGTAGCCGTCTTTGGTGACGTGGTGGCGGATATGCGTCTCACCCGAGGTCGGGTCGGTCGACAACTGTTTGGCCGACAACGCATCGTGCGAACGACGCTGACCGCGGCGGGACGGGGTGACGCGGGATTTCTGGACTGCCATGACTTCTACTCCGTACGTGACTTGAAAACGGCCTGATTTCACCCACTGCGGGTTGATCATTCCTGACGAAAGCTGGCGAATTGCCGACCTGCGCTTGCTACTTTGAGTACTGCTGCTTCAACACCTGCAAATCTGACTATTGCTGCTTTGGCCACCCAAACGACCGCCCAACGGTCACGTCCGAATGCTGCAGCCCTGCTTTACCGCGAACTGCTCATATTGCTGCAGCCAAACACCCATTCACTTTTTGGTCGGTTTGAAGCCCGCCAGCGCCGCAAAAGGATGTGGCTGACCCGCATCCTCAAGCTCGACGTCTTCCGAACCGACTTCTAGCTCGACAGGCTCTGTCCCTGGACGCGCTGGTAACACTGGCAGCGCCAAAATCAGTTCGTCTTCCAACAGGTCGAACAAGCGCATCATGCCGTTGTCAGCCACAAGCACCGGCTCAACATCGGGCAACAACGCGGCTTCATCTGCTTCATCGCGAATCAAACCAAGCGTCTGGTCAATCGCAACCGGATACAAAAACCGCTCAAGCGAACGCTGACAAAGCAAAGGCAAGTGCGCCGAAGCGATCACTCTCGCGCTCGCTTGGGAAGCGGCGTCGCGCGAAAACTCGATCCGGAAGTCGCAGTGGCCTTCGCCATCGGTGAGGCTGGGCAACAAGCGCGTCAAACGCGTCAGATCGACCCGACCCTCGTAAACTCGCCCCGCGCCTGCGGCACGCCAAACATCAATCGACTCGGGCAGACCAGCGGACATAAGCCGCCAATCATAGAACCTTAGCAAGGTGGTGGTCAATTGGTCGCGCGTGAACGCACTGACATAGACCGATTTACCGCCGCCGCTGCATGGCTCAAACTCAGCAGCGGCATTGCGCCGTCAGCGGACCATCAACTCGCGTGTTTCAACCGACCGACTACATCGTTTTTGTTTGCGCCGGCCTGGGGATCGCTGTGCTGGCCGTGTGGGTTTACCAGAGCAGAATGCGTCGGCGCACCGATCTGCTCGAACAGTTGCTTGACGGTGTGGATGCGCTGGAGGCCGCTTTGCAAGCCACACGCAAGCGAATGAGCGCGATGAGGAGCGTCGTCGAGCGGGTGCCGTCAGACATTGCTGCCGTCGCGCAGGCGTCGCTGGATGCCGACGCGCCGGTCCAGCAGGCGCTGCGCAATGTGCTTGAACATCGGATGTGGATTGCCAAGAGCGCGCAAACCGCAGCCTTGGCCGAACTGCAGACCGCGCTCGCCGCCATTCAACGCTCGCGCACTCAAATCGAAACACGCCTGCACCAGTTGGAAAATGCCGGTGCCGAGCTTGCCGAGGTCACGCGTGGCGCGCTCGAGCAGCAGGCGCGCGAGCCGGCGTCTTTGCGTCGAAAAGTGATTGATCGAGGCCAATAAGCGCTGTTGATACTCGAAGTTTGCTCGCTGCTCCGCGCTGATTACTCGCCTGCCGGTGACGGCTGCCAATCGATCGATGTGCCGGCAATTGTTGAACGCACTCCATCAAACCCTTCGGATTCGATCTCCAGCCAGTAGCGCCCCGCGGGCAGCGCGGGCTCGAATTGGCCGCGAAACCCAACGCGTGGATGGCGAGGATCATCAGAGGCAGGGAACATGCCCTGTACCGCCGGCGAAGTCAGCAAGTGGTTGAGCTCACCCAGAGGCAGCCCGCCCAAGCGCGCGCGAACAGCAGTCAGGCCAGCGCCGTCCCGGATCGCCCAACCATCGATGTAGACCTTGCCAACTGCAGAGGCACCGAGCACGGGTGTCGCGAGATAGCCGAGCGCTGGGGGCACGCAAGTCTGCTTGGAGTTGGGCAACTGAACATAGCCAATCAACCGCTTTCTATCGTAATCAACACTGCGGTCAAACAGTGGTTGTGCGGCCGGAAAACGCTCGCAAAGGCGACGAAACCAGGCCGGTCGCTGACGTAAGCGCGTGGCGCTTTCCTCCAGCACAATCAATACTGGCTGCGCTCGCGCAGAGACCATTACATGTGCTTCGGAAAGCCGCATGCGGGTGAGCTCGCCTTGGCGGCCGTGTTTTACGTTGAGCGGATGATCGAGACTGAATACGCGGCGTTGATTCTCCAGCGCAAAGCCGAGTTCGGCGGCCAACGTAAAGTGATCGGCAATCACCACGGTGTCTGCCGGTAGCATCTGCAACGCCAATCTTACCTCCTCTCCCGCCTCCCGCCAACCCGTGAATCCATGCAAGTAGACCGGGCTGGCAGCGAGTCGCTGCGGCGAGTACGCCAGGCTCAAAAGAACCACGAAGACAGCGCCCAACGCCACTGCCGCCAGGCCAACCGCTGCGGGCAGCAGTTTTTGCAGGCGCAGTCGGGCGGTTGCCAGCGCTGAGGGAACCAAGGTCGCGGCGATCACCAGCGCCGGCAAGGTCCAATGCAGCCGACTGCGCTCGGTATCGACAAACGGGCCAAGCACGAGAAAGCAAATGAGGATGCTCGCACCGATGCCAGCAACCAGGCTCACATCGGCTCGGCTCGAGCGCCGCAGCACTAGCGATAGCGACAGCACCAAGACTGCAAACAAGATCGGCGTGGCCAACAGCGCCTGCAACAAAGGGTCAGCCAACGCTTCTGGCTGAAAACTCCAGGGATGGCGATCCACAAACTGGAAGGCAAAGCCAGAACCTCCTTCGCCAAACTGATGCCAAAGCAGTGGCGCCAAACCAATCGCTGAGCCGGCCAATCCGGCGCACCAAAGGCGTGGTTGACAGAGCAAGTGTCGACCGACGGGATGGACCAGCAAACCCAACCCCGCCGCCGCAAATGGCACCGCGAACCGATAGTGGCTCAGCCATCCCAAGGCGATGCCAGCGGCCAACCAGACGGCACCCGAACCTGCCGAACCTTGCCGCTGCGAAAAGCGCTGCAAGCGGGCCAAGCCATGCACACACATCAACACGGCGAGGGTAAGTGGCACGTCCGGCAGAGCCAGCAGGCCATTGAAGGCAAACAACGGCAGCATCAGCGCAAGCATGCCGCTCAGGCAAGCGTCCGCCGGCGCGCCAAACGAAGCCGAAATCCGCATCAACAGCGCAACAGACAGCACAGCCAGCAACTGGAATGGCAATCGGACAGCCCACTCGTGGTGACCACCAAAGAATGTACCAATGTGAATTAGCCAAGCAGTCAGACCGGGCACGTCGTCATAGGCCAGAGCCAGATGCTGGCTCTCCAACCAGTAAAACGCTTCGTCGCCGAAAAGTGGCAACTGCGCAGCCAAGTACAACTTGGCAATCAGCAATGCAACGAACAGCCCGCCAAACCCA
>JBBQQV010000293.1:0-4522 GCA_038215505.1 Lysobacterales bacterium | reverse complement strand
CCAACAGCGACCACGGCGCGGCCTCCGGCAGCAGGCGGTCCAATTCCGCCGTGCTCATCCAGCCGCAACTTTCTTGCGCATACAACAGCACCGGTGACACGAGCAAAGCCAAAAGTACGAGCAAGCGTTGCATGGGCAGTCTCCAAAGGGTTGGGCGGATTGATTCGTCAATGAGTTGAACGCGAAAAAGGACAAAAGTGGGCCACTGACGGTGCCGAAAGCGCGGGTCTGGATGGCAGTCAGGTTTGGATGCTGTCTGTTTAACCCGTACGTGCTGATGCTTCGACAGGCCTGTGCTGAGCCTGTCGAAGGGCTCAGCGAGCTCAGGACAGGCTTCGATACCTACCCAGCAGCACCCGCGTGCACGCGGGACTTGTGGAAGCGACGGAAGCCGCGATGATTCTGGTCAGCGGATCGAATCGCGGCTTCCGCCGCTTCGGCAAAGGCCGAGTTTCGCGGCCTGCACAGCGACCAATGTTCATGGGCAATGTCCTGCGCGCTGCACGAAGCAACGGATCTGCAGAGCGTGCCACCCATCCGCTGCCGGCCCGCTTCGTCTTTACTCCACTCGGTCTCAATCAGCCGCCGCCGTATGCGCCGCCATGATGCGCACTTGCAAGGCGCGGCGCTCGGCGGCGGGGACGCCGGGCATGGCTTGCAGTTCGATCAATAATCCGCGAATCAATGCACGCGGATGACTGCTCTGGTTGCCGGTGAGTTTGGCGGCCAAACGGCGCATCTGTTCTTGGCGGCGCAAAGCCACCGCTTCTGCGGGTGAGTCGATGCCAGCGCTGAGTTCAGCGCGCACCGCCAGCAACGCGGCTGCATCGGCCCCGAGCTCGCTCAGTTGGGTCCGGCTCGCTGCGGTGCCGTTGGCTTCGTTGCCTGCAAGTAAGGACTGATAGCGCTTGCTCAGTGGCTCACGCGCGTCGGTGGGCAGCTCGATATTTTGAAACTGCTGGCCGAGTGCATCACGCGCTTCGCCGCTCACGCTGGCGATCTCATCGAGTAGGGTGCCGGCGGCGCAGATGTTGGCTAGATGTTGAACTTCTCGTATCCGCAATGCCTGCTGTTGCGCCGCTTGCACGCGCGCCGCGGCGGCTTCGAAACGGGACTCCAAGGGATGCACGGCACGTGGGCTGCGCGCCGGGCCATCGCGGCGGCCATCGCGTGCGCCGCCGTCTCGCGTGCCAGCGCCGTCGCGCCGAGCACTCTTGGCGGGCGCGCCGTTCTGGTCACGTCCGCGGCCATCACGCCCATTGCCGCCATCACGCGGCGGTCGTGCGCCGCGGTCACTCGCGGCCACCCGAGGCTCATCGCTGGGAGCCAGTGCGCGCCAACGGGCTTGCAGCGTCTCCAGGTGCACACCTGCGTGCAGCAAGCGGTCCTGCTCGGCGGCTGCCAAGGCGTCGAGTTCGGCGAGGATGGCTTGTGCGGCGCTATCCGCCTCGGCACTAAGCGTGCGCTGTGCGGCTTCCTGCTCGCGGGCGCGCTCAAACAGCGGGTCGATCAGGGCGCGAAACTCAGTCCAAAGGGTGTCTTCGAGCGTGCGCTCGCTGCGTGGCAGCGCCTTCCATTCGACTTGCGCGCGCTTGGCCAGATCGACCGCTGATGGCGCATCAGCAGTGCCCAGCTCGCGGCGCAGTTTTGCGATCAGGCGGCGCTTGCCGAGCGCGGCCTGCTCGCGTGCTTCCTGCAACGCAGCATCGATGGCGGTGAGGCGTTCGCGCAGTTGTCGGCCTTGCTCGCCACGCTTCTCGGGCGCGGCATCATCCAGCGCCGGCAGGGCGTCGCGGACGCGCTTGCGCAAGGCCTGCAAGGCATCGGTTGCCGCTGGCAGCGTGCTTGCTTCCGCAATCAAACCGGCAATCTGCTCGGAACGCTCACCGCGCAGTTCGCGGCGTTTCTCGAAGTAGGGGCGAGCTGGTGCCAACGCGCGTGCGCAGAGGCCATGAAAGCGACGGGTTAAGCCGTGCTCGGGGCCGGGCGCGGCGGCGCCATCCAAGCCGTCAAGGCGCGTCCATTCGGCTTTGAGTTCCTTGATCTTGTTGGCCAGCGCATCCGGATGCACGCCACTGCTGCGCAAGGCTTCTGCCTCATCGCACAGCCGTGTGCGCACCTTGTTGGTTGACCAGTGCGCCCAGCGCTCAAGCTTGGCCAAGCCCTCATCGGCGTCCGCCAATCGCCGTTGCAATTCACGCGGCACGCTGCGGCCAAGCGCTTCCCTGGCAGTGCGCGCCAAGTTGAGACTGCCATCGCTAATGGCCTGCTCGAGGAATTGCAGCTGCTGGCCAGCCCGTTCGTTGATGGCGCTGACAAGCAAGCTGCGGCGCTGGCTAACCAACGCGTCAAGTTGCGCCCGCAACGCGTTTTGCTGAGCCTGCACGGTGAGATTGTCGACGGACGAATACTGGCGTGCTCCCGCGCGCATCGCCGCGATCTGCGCGTCGAAATCTTCCGCATCGATGGCCGGCAAGTTTGCCCATAAGGCGTCGATGGCCGGCTCGGACGGCGCCGGCACAGCATCCACAGTTGGCTCGATGTGAATGGCCGCTGCTGACTCATCCGCCGCTTTGTCGGCGTGTTCCCCGGCGACTTCGACGTTCACCCTGATTCGGCTCGGAATAGGCTCGCCGCGAGCGGCGCTCAGCGCGGCTTCGGCCATTGCCAAGGCGCCGTCCGCGCGGCGTGCAAGATCGCTATCGGCGCGCTCGCGCAATGGCTGCCATTGCGCGCGCAAGTCGAGCAGGATCTGCTCACGATCGGCGGGCAACTCGCGGCTCAATCGAGCCAGCTGATCGCACAACGTCAGTACGCGGCGTTGCAAGGCCGGGCCATCGCCCGCTGCAAGTTGCTGTGCTTCAAATTTCTCCCGCGCCGCCTTGGTCAATCGTTTGTCACTCTTACGTGCGGCGAGCGCAATCTTCTGCAGCGATTCAGGCGCATCGATGCGCTCCAGCAACCACAGCCGCAGCGCCGGATCGGGGTCTTGCACACAGCGTGTCACCAGCAGGGCCGGGCGCTCACAGCGCGCCAGCGCAAGTTTGCGCAACGCACTCAGCGGACTGTCAGTGGCCACCCGCGTCAGTAGCTCGGCGTCATGTGAAAGCAGCAACACCGCGCTGCCGGCTTCCACTGTCATACCGGGGCTGCACAAGCGCTCGATCAGCCGCTTGCGTGCCGCCGCCACGACCACAGGCTCGTGCTCGCCGCGCAGGCGTCGCTCGAGCAGGACGGGATCGTCAATCCGCTGCAATGCCGCCGCCCGCACGGCGGGATCAGGATCGGTCTGCACCAGCTCTGTCAGCTTGCCAATCAGGATCGGATCGGAACTTTCCTGCACCGCGCGCAGACGAATCGCCGGGTCTTTATGGTCCCAATCGGGTTTTCGTAGCAGGCCGAACAACTTCATCAGAGCACACCGGTGAGCACGAAGCCGCACAGCCTGCGGGAATCTGCGGCGCTGTCAATACAGGGCTGGGATTTCTGCTATTCCGGCGAAGACTGGAATCCGCTTATTGCGTTGTCATCGCCGCTCGCGCCCCAGTGAGGATCTGCGCTGAATTCCGCTGTTCGCTGGAACGCAAAACCCCAGCCCCCAGCCCCCAGCCCCCTAATCGCCTCGCACCCGCAGTGTCAGCCCTTTCAAAAAATTGCGCAGTAATTGATCCCCGCAGGCACGAAAGTTCTTGTGCTCGGGTTGCCGGAACAATGCCGACAGTTCGGGCTTTGAGACCGGGTGGCCGGCATCGATGAAGGCTTGATGCATGTCGACATCCTTCAACTCGAACGCGACGCGCAGCTTCTTCAGGACCAGATTGTTGGTGACTCGCTTGGCCAAGGGGCGTGGCGGTGCGGATTCGTCCTGGCCTCGGTAGTGCAACACCAGGCCGTCGAGAAAACGCACCAACATGCGGTCGCTGCATTCCAGGTAGCCCGGTTCTTCGTCCTTCTTGAGGAAGGCCAGCACTTCGTCCTTGCTCAGGGTAAAACTCGGGTCGGCGAGTTGGGTGATTGCAACCACTTTGATGTCGGAGAGATCGAGCATGTAGCGAATACTGCGCAATACGTCGTTGTTGATCATTGGCGGTTCCGGAGGTCGGTGCGGCGTCGAAGTGGGTGGCAGTGGACGGCATGATTGCAGCATCTGCAAGCCGCTGCGTGTCGATGCCTGAGCTCGCTGGGCTGCTACCGCCAAGTGCGCTCCGAATCAGCTTTGTAGCGGCAACCGGATCAGAAACTCACAGCCATTGCCCTCGGAAGTTCGAAGCTCAATTCGCCCTCGCAGCAGCTGCGTGACCAGGTTGTAGACCAGATGCAAGCCAAGCCCTGAACCGCCGGCGCTGCGGCGGGCACTCATCATTTTTGGTATCCTTTATTTTACAGGCTATAAGTTGAAGGGATCATTATAATTGCTAATTTGGTCACAGTATTTAAAACTATAAATCGAACATGAAGAAGATATTTATAATCTCTGTGCTAGTACTAAGTGTTGCTTTCTTCAGTAAAGCACAAACTACCC
>JBBQQV010000292.1:0-4534 GCA_038215505.1 Lysobacterales bacterium | reverse complement strand
CAAGGCTTCGTCCATGGCTTCAGCAGTGTTGGCGGTGAGCCACGTGTCAACCGTTGCCGCAATGAAACGCGCACCAAACGCATACACCAAGCCCACCGGCGGCAAGGCCAGCAACAGCAGAATCAACAACAGTCGCCGACTGAGTCGAGCGCCGGGGACGCCAGCCCGCACATCCCGCGCCAAGCGCCACAGGCGCAGCACAATGGCCGCACTCAAGGTCAGCAGCGCGGCCGCCGCCAATCCAAACACGTAGGGATACAGGTACGCATAGCGCTGTCCCAGGCCTTCCGCGTCGGCCGCCAGATACAGCGACGAAAGCACCAGCAGCGCCAGCGCCAATGCCAGCGCCGCCCAGCCAAGGCGGCTGCTTAGTTGCTCGCGGCGGACCATGCGAAGGGCGGTGAAATCAGCTGCCACTCGGCGGGCAGCAACAACGCCGGCAGGCGCAGTGGCGTGGGCAGCGCGGAAAGATCGAGCGCCAGCGCCACAACCCCAGCACACTGCAATGAGGCAAGGTCAGACAGCGGCAGACGAATGCGGTCGAGTGCGGCCAGCAAGCTGCTGCGGCGGCCGAAATAACGTTGCTCACCATCGCCTCCTCGCAACGCGTATCGGCGGGTCAGCGCCGAGTAACTCAGCTCGATTGCTGATGCGGCCAAGCGGCTGTCATCGCAGGCTTTGATGGAGTAGTTGAAACGCAGTGCGATACCGGCGTCCAGCGCTTCCAACATAGCTGGAGAAAGTCGCAGTTGCTGGACGATCTCGAGGTCGGCGCCGCTGGCGCTGGGCAAGGGTCGCGCGCTGCTGATCGACGCGCGCTCGGGTGTCGGCGCGCTACAAGCCACCAACAGCATCGCAAACAATGCGCCCGCCACAGGTTTGCAACGTTGCGGGAGTCTAGTCACGCGCCAGCACGGCGATAAAAAAGCCGTCGCCGTTGCCGTCTCCTGGCAAGCGCTGATAACCACGGCCAGCCGCACGCCCAAAATGCGCGGCCAGCGGCAACGGTTGGCAGTCGGCGTGAGTCGCGAGGAAATCATCGATCTGTTCGGCGTTCTCGGCCGGAAGCATGGAGCAGGTCGCATAGACTAGACGCCCGCCTCGACTCAGCAAAGGCCACAACGCCGCCAGCATGCGCGCCTGCAAGGCGACCAGCGGCGCGATGTCGGTGGCGCGGCGATGCCAGCGGATATCCGGTTGCCGACGGAGTATCCCGGTCGCCGAGCATGGCGCGTCCAGCAGGATGCGATCAAATGGGCGCCCGTCCCACCAACGATCCGGATGTTCGACTTCAGCGGCGACAACGGACGCCTGCAAGCCGAGCCGTGCCAATGCGGGCGCGATCCGCACCAGCCGTGCTGGATCGGCATCGATCGCCAACACATCGAGATCGTCGTTTGACTCCAATAGCGCGGCCGTCTTGCCGCCGGGCGCGGCACAGGCATCGAGCACGCGCATCCCCGATTGCGCCCGCAACGCCAAGCAAGCGCGTTGCGCTGAACTGTCCTGCACGGAGACCAGGCCCGCATCCCAACCGGGCAGGCTGCGCGCGGCCGGTGCCTGCGGCAAACACAGTGCGTTGGGCACGTCAGGATCGGTGCTGTATGCGATGTTGGCTGCGGCCAGCAAGTCAGCATAGGCCGCGACCTCGATGCGTCGCTGATTGACCCGCAACCACAGCGGCGGCTGTTGATTGCCGGCCTGCATCGCGCGCTCGGCGTCGTCCGCCCACGCCTCACGCAAGGCATCAATCAACCAACGCGGATGATTGCAGCGCGCCTCATCATTGCTGGTGATGGCCGTGCACAGGCTCTCCCGCTCACGAATAAAGCGCCGCAAAATCGCGTTGACCAAGCCGGCGAGGCGGGGCTTGTTGAGCACCCGTGCCGCGCCGACGCAGGCATCGACGACGCCGTGCGCGGGCATTCCCAGGGCATCCAGTTGGGTCAGCCCGACCAGCAGCAACGCGTGTACCTGGGCGTCGCTGCGAACCAGCGGTTTTTGCAGCAATAGCGCTAGCAGCGCCTCGTATCGGAACAACCCGCGACAGGCGGCAAACACGCTGGATTCGGCCAAGCTGCGGTCGCGCGGAGCGAGCGGATTTTCAGTCAGATGGGTATCCGTCAGCTGCGGCAACACCACGCGCAGCGACTCCCCGTCAAATCGTATCCGCGCCAACACCCGCGCAGCGGCGGCGCGCGAAGCGGCACCTGCGGTGGCAACGATCACTGGCGCAGCGCCGGTCGCGCATTCAGGTAGTCGCGCGCGGCCATCACGCGTCCGCCTTCGCGCTGCACATCAAGCAAGCGCAGCACACCGTTGCCGCAGGCAATATCGATCCCCAGCGCGGTGGCTTGGATCACGCTGCCGGGTGGGTGGACGTTTGGCTCCAAGGTGGGCGACATTGCCTCCGCACGATGAATGCGTAGCCGCTCGCCTGCGACTTCTGCCTCAGCGATGGGCCAAGGGGAGAATGCCCGCACCTTGCGTTCGAGCGTGAACGCATCGCCTGCCCAGTCAAGTCTGGCCTCGGATTTTTCCAGCTTGCTCGCGTAGGTCACGCCGACCTCCGCTTGCGCGCGAGGTTGCGGGATCAGGCCAGCGCGAAGCAGACCGATTCCATCCGCCAGCACTTCGGCACCCAGCAGTGACAGTCGATCATGCAAGTCGCCCGAGGTTTCCCTGCCGGTCAGGGTTGCGCTGAGCTGCAACAATACGGGGCCGGTATCCAAGCCCTTTTCCATGCGCATCAAACACACGCCAGTCTGGACGTCGCCCGCCTCGATAGCGCGCTGAATTGGTGCCGCACCCCGCCAACGCGGCAACAGCGAGGCGTGCACGTTCCAGCAACCAAATCGCGGGATATCCAGTACGGCTTGTGGAAGCAGCAAACCATACGCCACCACCACCAGAAGGTCCGGCTTGAGATTCCGCAATGCCGAGATCACTTCCCTACCGCGCAAACGCTCGGGCTGGCGAACTTCGATTGCGGCGGATTGCGCGGCCTGTTTGACCGGGCCGGGTTCAACCCGACGACCGCGACCCAGCGGGCGATCAGGCTGGGTATAGACCGCCGCCACTTCAACGCCGCTGCGCAGCAACGCCAGCAGGCATGGCACCGCAAACGCCGGGGTCCCGGCAAACACGATACGCAGGTTCATTCGCAGGCTCGCCCGTAAACGCTGGCGCTGTTCAATGCGAAGGTGTGGCTGAGCTGCGCTTAGGCAACATCCGCACGGCGTTGCTTGGCCAGCTTGCGGCGCACCATTTCACGTTTGAGTGGCGACAGATAATCGACAAACAAGCGTCCTTGCAGATGATCCATTTCATGCTGGATGCATACCGCCAACAACTCGTCCGCCTCTGATTCTTGGGCGACCCCAAAGCGGTCCTGAAAGCGCAGGCGAATCCGTTCATGGCGATTGACGTCAGCGAAAATACCGGGAACCGACAGGCAACCCTCCTGGTGCACCTGCACGCCCGAATGTTCAACGATCTCGGGATTGATGAAGACGCGCGGCTGGTCGTGCGTCTCACTGATGTCCATCACCATGAAGCGCAAATGCATATCGACTTGACTGGCCGCCAAGCCGATGCCGGGTGCGGCATACATGGTTTCAAACATGTCGTCGATCAACTGCTGCAGAGCGGCCGTGAAGTCGCTGGCAACCACAGGACGGGCAATCGTCCGCAGGCGCGGGTCCGGGAACTCTAAAATCTCTAAATTAGCCATGGGGCGAATGAAGGCGGTTACGACCGCCGCAAGCCGGAAGATGGCGCTATTCTAACGCCGCCACACGGCGCTGACTGAACCCGCCGCGTGGCAGCGAGGGAAAGGTGTAGGACGCGCAGCGGTGGTTGCCGTGAAGCAGCTGGCTGGGATCGCTCGTTTGTCGGCAATCTTTGGGCTATAGTTAAGTAAACCTGCTGGGGAAACAGGCACATGGCCGTCATGCTTAAAAAACTTCTTACCGTTTGCGCGGCAGCCTTGATCACCATCAGCAGCGTAGCGATGGCGGTCGACCTGCGTGAAGGCCACCCTGACGAATACGTCGTCAAGCGTGGCGACACGTTGTGGAGCATTGCCGCCCGCTTCCTCAACGAGCCTTGGCTGTGGCCGGAAATCTGGCAGGCCAACCCGCAAATTGAGAATCCGCACCTTATTTATCCGGGTGATGTGATCAGTTTGGCCTATCTGGGTGGGAGGCCGACGTTGTCGGTCACCAAGCTGTCGCCGCAGGCACGGCGGCAGCCGCTCGATTCCATCACGGCGATTCCGCTGGCTGACATCGAAGCCTTCCTGCGCAAACCGCGGGTCATCGACAAAGAGACCATGGAAAGCCTGCCGTACGTGCTGGCGCTGGAAGAAGGTCGACTGATGTCGACTTCGCAGCAGACGGTGTACGTTCGTGGCGCTGATTTTGAGCCCGGACAAGAGTATGCCGTCGTCCGCCCAACCGTTCGCTTTGCGCTGCACCCACATCCGGTCAGCGGCCACAAGCGTCTGAAAACCGACGACTACACGCTGGCACAC
>JBBQQV010000291.1:0-4548 GCA_038215505.1 Lysobacterales bacterium | reverse complement strand
ATCACTGCTCGGCCTCGCACCGAAAACAGCACGTCGGCTGCGCGATGACGGCACCGAAGAAGACATTCCCTTGACCCATGTGCACCTCGGCGACCGTCTGCGCGTGCGCCCCGGTGAGAAAGTGCCGGTGGACGGCGAGGTGCTGGACGGGCGCTCCTCGCTCGACGAGTCGATGCTGACCGGCGAGCCAATGCCCGTCGAGAAGGCGCTCGGCGACAAAGTCATCGGTGCCACTATCAATGGAACCGGAAGTCTGGTGATTCGCGCCGACAAGATCGGCGCGGATACCGTGCTGGCGCAAATCGTTCAACTGGTGGTTCAGGCGCAGCGCTCGCGTGCGCCGATGCAGCGCCTGGCGGACCGTGCCAGCTACTGGTTTGTGCTGGTGGTCCTGTCGATTTCGGTGGTGACATTTTTCGTCTGGGGATTCTTCGGGCCCGAGCCGTCGTGGACCTACGCGATCGTGAATGCGGTGGCCGTGTTGATCATCGCCTGTCCGTGCGCTTTGGGTCTGGCCACACCGATGTCGATCATGGTTGCCACCGGTCGTGCGGCGCAGTCCGGCGTGCTGTTCCGCGATGCCGAGGCGATCGAGCGCCTACGCACGATCGACACCCTGATCGTCGACAAAACCGGGACGCTGACCGAGGGCAAGCCAGCCTTTCGAACGGTGGTCGCCGCGCCCTCGTTCACCGACGACGAAGTCCTGCGGCTGGCTGCAAGTCTCGACCAGGGCAGCGAACACCCGCTGGCCGAGTCGATTGTGAGTGAGGCGCGCCGCCGCGGCCTCGCGCTGGAGCCGGTGTTGGAATTCGACTCGGTAACGGGTATCGGCGTTCGCGGCCAGGTCGGCGGCGCGCAGCTTGCGCTGGGCAACACCGCCTTGATGCAGGAATTCGGCACCGATATCAGCGCGCTGAGCGACGCCGCCGAGAAGCTTCGTGGCGAGGGCGCCAGCGCGATGTACCTGGCAGTCGATGGCCGCGCCGCCGGCTTGATCGCCGTCGCCGATCCGATCAAGGCCAGCACGGCCGAGGCCATCGCGGCGCTGCGCGTGGCGGGCCTGCGTATCGTGATGGCGACCGGAGACGGCGAGACCACGGCGCGAGCCGTGGCGGCGACCCTGGGCATCGACGAGTTTCATGGCGAAGTACGGCCCAAGGACAAGGCCGAACTGGTCGCCAAACTCAAAGCCGAAGGTCGACATGTTGCGATGGCCGGCGACGGCATCAACGACGCGCCGGCGCTGGCCGCCGCCGATGTCGGCATCGCCATGGGCACCGGCACCGATGTGGCGATGTCGAGCGCTCAGGTCACCCTGGTCAAAGGCGATCTGCGCGGCATCCTGCGCGCGCGACAGATCTCGCAGTCGACCGTCCGCAACATGAAACAGAATCTCGTCTTTGCATTTGCCTACAACGCGCTTGGCGTTCCGCTTGCCGCCGGCGTGCTGTACCCGGTGTTCGGATGGCTGCTCAGCCCGATGATCGCGGCGTTGGCGATGAGCCTGTCATCCGTATCGGTAGTGGGCAATGCGCTGCGCTTGCGACGCAAGGATTGAGAATGGGCGAGGCTTTGCTCTCAGCAAGCAAGTCTTCGCGGGCGACTTGCACAGGCTGCGTTTAATTGGGATCGGAATGCCGGCGAGAACACCAAAGTCCTCGTCCTTCAGCGCCGCGTTGCTCCGCTCAGCGGCGTCGCGCAAGGGTGAGCAACGCGTGGAGCAAAACGCGAAACCAGCCCGTGTCTGGTGGCGGTACCGAGATGCCCGCAGCAGCCCACACGCATTCTGGCGTTTTAAGCACGCTCCACACCTGGGCTTTTTTGCACTCGCTAGCAAAGTAATGTGCTGTATCGAACAGACGATTCGGGTCGCCGTTTCGCGTAATGCCAAGGTGGCACCAGCGAGGGCAATGCGGTCTCATCGACGCCATGCCGAATGCCTGCCTTTATTGTTCGAAGCGATGCCGACAAGCAGCGACAGCTTGGTGGCGTACCCCATGCACCAGGGAAATACCGACATGTCTATCAACCGCCAAAATTTACTCAGCCATTTGATCCGCTTGCCACTCAGCATTTGTGCCATTGCGGTCGCGCTCTTTTCCGCGCAGGCAATTGCCGCCGTGCATGGGCCTGTCCAAGGCGAGCCGGCAATGGGCACCTCGATGCAGCCTGCCGCCATAGACGACATGAAAGCGCATCAAGCTATGTCCACGACCGATGATGGGGACTTCGACTTTGCGGTGAACATGCGCAAGCATCACCAGATGGCGCTCACGATGTCCCGTGCCCAGTTGGAAAACGGCAAGGATGCGTCAATGCGTGACTTCGCCTCCAAGATAATTGCGGCGCAGAAAGCGGAGATCGCCGTGCTCGATCAGTGGATCGCCGCGCACCACAAGGCCACAGCGAAATAGATCGGGAACGTTCGCTCAACGTGGATGCCCCCAGCGACTCGCGCCTTTTCTTCGCCGCCACGACTGGGCAGCGGATAGTCACTGGCCTGCGCTTGCTTGTCGGCAGCACTCTGCTGCTGACCATCGCTGCCTGCACAACCGTCGGGAGAGAGACCATGCCAACACCTACCGAAAAGGCTGCCCCGTCGTCCTATCCCGTTGTTGATCCCGGTTTGGGCGAGCGCCTACGCCCAGAAGAGCACGTGCTGGCAGCAGAGATCAGCCAAGTCATTGAAACTTCGCTGCGGGAGCGCTACCCGTCTGCCGAGATTCAGCGCGATGCCCATCCCAAGGCCCATGGATGCGTTCGCGCCGAGTTCCAAGTGTCTGAAACGCTTCCCGCTGGACTTTCCCACGGCGTATTTGTCCCTGGCGCGCGCTATCCGGCATGGATTCGCTTCTCCAACGGATCCCAAGACGCGACGCGACCCGACAGCCGGGGGGACGTGCGAGGAATGGCGATAAAACTGCACGGGTTGCCCGGCACGGCGCTGTTGGGCGAAGCGGACTGGGCAGCGTCGGGGGCGACTCAGGATTTTGTGCTCATAAGCCATCCGGTTTTTTTCGCCAATGATCCGCGCCGTTACCTGGCCGTCGTAACTCGCGCCAGCGGCGACAACGCATTGAGTAAGCTTCTTATCCCAATCGACCTTGGACTGAAAGGCGCATTCATCGCGCTTGCCACCTCGCGCAAGAAGATCGCCAATCCCGTCCAGACTCGTTACTGGTCGACCGTGCCTTATCAGTTAGGCTTGGGGCCAGGCCGTCAAGCGGTCAAGTACTCGGTGCGAGCCTGCTCCGCCGACGAAGATCCGATGCCTGCCAACCGCGGTCCCAATTTTCTGCGCGACGCGCTCCGCACAACGCTGCAGGAGCGTGATGTCTGCATGGAGTTTCTGGTGCAGCCAAGGACGTCGCCTGCAATGAGCGTGGAGGACTCGATGACGGAGTGGACGGAAAAACAAGCGCCATTCTTCAAAATTGCGACCATCCATATTGCAAGCCAGACATTCGATACACCCGAGCAGAACGCATTCTGCGAGAAGCTCTCCTTCAACCCGTGGCATGCGCTACCCGAGCACCGACCGCTTGGCAGCACCAACCGCCTCCGCAAAGTGATCTATGAAAACATAAGCAGGGTCAGGCACGAAGCCACTACGGCTGTGCCTTGATTCGAATCGCCAGCTCGGATGGCGATCAATGGAATCAACGATGCGCTAGCGCCGGCCGCCGCCGATGTCTTCAGCACACGGGGAGTGCCGCTAGCGGCGGGCGAGTCGTATCCGATGGCTGGCGGGCGGCTCAGATGATCGCCGCGCGGGTGAATGCTGTGGTGCCGCCGAAAACCAGCGAATAGGCGTCACAGCGCTCGGGCGACTGTTTTTGAAGGTGACGAGGCCCGCCATCAACAGCGCGTCCAGACCCGCACCCTATGCCAGAGCGTTGTACTCCAAGGGTGCGATTAGCGATGCCCGGCAATGCCGGAACGCCTCGCTGATCGCACACTCGCCATTTGACCGAAGCACGCTTCTCGCACCATTGTCAGGAAGGGCGCGGTTTGGGCCTTCGGTGTCATCCCTCGTGCCGAGCACACCTTGACCTCAACCTTCCTCGAAACCATCCGAGAAAAAGCGTGAATCTAACCCGGACTTTTCATGAATTGCGCACGCCCTCGTTCGGCGGCTTCGCCGCTACGCGTGGCTTCCGCCCCGATGTCTCCTGACCGCACAGGGAATTGTCTTCCGTCGGCCGTATGGCCCGATACGTCGCTCCTTCAGAGAATTCCCTGTGCGATCAGGATCCTGCGCGATCATCGTGCGCATTCATGAAAAGGCCGGGCTAAATAAATACCAAGATATTTGGGAAGACGCATTCACACCGGCGCCCACTCCGCGCACAACAGCTCTGCCTGCTTCAACACCGTCTTCACCGCTTCGTCCTGCAGGTCGGGCGGATAGCCGTATTTGTTGAGGATGCGCTTTACCATCACGCGGATTCTTGCGCGGGCACTCTCGCGCAGGGTCCAGTCGATAGTCACACTCTTGCGAACCTGGGAGATCAGTTCGGCGGCGATGAGTTTGAGTTTATCGTC
>JBBQQV010000290.1:0-4580 GCA_038215505.1 Lysobacterales bacterium | reverse complement strand
TTCGCGACGCCGCGTAACCCACCCAGATACACGCACTTGCTTGCCCCCGATGGCAGGGTCGCCACACTTTCTGCCTTGACCCCGCGGCGATCCAATTCGATAGCCAGTGCATTGCCGACCGCTGCATCGCCGATCAACCAGACGGTGTCCCCATCGCGCAGCCCCGCCTGCGCCATGCCCGTTGCCGGCGCGTCAATGCGCTGCAGGCGATAGCGGCCAAGCGTCGCCCGCGATGGCGGCGGGCTCGCCTTCAGCATCGCGTCCGGTGAAGTGCTTGTGCTGCTGACTTCAAGGGCTTCAGAGGGCAGATTTTCAAGCTGGATCGCAGCAGATTGGATTGCGCCTGGTTGCATTGCAGCAGGTTGCTTTGCACCACCCAGGTAAGCCACGATTTCGGCCAGCGTATGCAAGGCGCTCATCGCCCCTCGGTCCAGCGTGGGAAGGCCTGGCGCACGCTCATCGACGGCGGCAAGAATTTCCACTCGTTTGATCGAATCGATGCCCAGATCTGCTTCCAGATCCATGCTGAGATCGAGCATGTCGACTGGGTAGCCGGTCTTCTCGGCGACGACCTGCAACATCAGCGCGGTGAGATTGAATGCAGGCGCTTGCGCGACCATGCCAGCGACCAAGACTGCGCCTGTTTCGACCTGGGCTTGCTGCTTGGCGGCTGTCCCGTCGGCAACGCTGCCTTTCAGGTAATCAACGATTTCCGTCAGCGTGTGCAAGGCGCTCATCGCGCTGCGGTCAAGTGTCGGCGCTTTTCTGTCCACGGGCGCGGGCGCTCGCTCATCGACGGCGGCGAGAATCTCGACTCGCTTGATCGAATCGATACCGAGGTCAGCTTCCAGATCCATGCTGAGATCGAGCATGTCCAGCGGATAGCCGGTTTTTTCGGCCACCACGTTCAGCATTAGCGAGGTGAGATCAAATTCAGCGGCGGCGACAACGGCGATTGCGGGTGCAGGTGCGGGCGCAGGTGCGGGCGCAGGTGCTGACGAAGGTGCTGATGAAGGTGCTGATGAAGGTGCTGATGAAGGCACGAGTGCTTTTGGCGCGGCGCTGGTCACGCCAGGCACATCGCGCGTTGGGTGCTCACTTTCCAACCAGTCTGTTGGCACTGACCCTTCGGCTTCGCTCCGGGCGGGGTACGCCCGGGGCGTATCGAAGTGCGCGCGAAAAAGTTGATTGGAGGGTTCGGGCCTCAAGGCCGTGGGCGGCGAGGGTAAGGGCCGGCCAATCTCCGCTGGCAGCGTGTGCGGTGTCACCGCCATTCCACCCGCCATCGCCGCCAGTCCCGTCAACGCGGTTTCGCTCAGCTGCAAGAAGGCAGCATGGCTGGCGAACATCGAGCGCTGGAAGCTGGCGTGCGTATCGGCAAGTTGCTGTTGGCTGCTTTGGAAGGCGGCCAACCACTCGCTGTTTGGCTCGCTGCGGAATTGCGCTGGCGTCTGCGCATCGGGCTGGTGTGGGCGCTGGAATGACGCGTCCACGTGATGTTGAACGGGCGGCGCGGGCATCGCGGTGGACGCAGCGGTCGTGGCCATTTCGATAGTCGGTGCAGGCGTTGCAGGAGGCAGCGGATTGCAGCGGTTGAGATGAACGCGCGGCGGATTCGGCGGAGGCAGGGCTGCGGTGCCACCCACTGGCGGATACGGCTTGCCCACATTGCTGCCGTTGATCGGGGTCAGCGGTCGACCATGCGTGGGTGGGCTGGGCGCTTCGCGCAGTCCGGCAAACAGCCGGCTGACATCCATTGCCACACCGTTCGCAGCCATGCGAGCGAGCGCCAGCAACAAGGACTCGACACCGTTCTTGTGTTTGCGATCCACGCTGATTGCGGTAACCGGGCGCTCACCAAGAATGGCCGCGGTCAGGCCGCTCAACACGTTGCCGGGACCTACCTCCAAGAAAGTGCGTGCGCCATCGGCGTACATCGCTTCGATCATTTCGACAAAGCGCACCGGCCTCGCGACCTGCGCCGCCAAGGTCGTGCGCAGCGCTTGGACATCGTCCAGATGGGCGGCGGCGCTACTATTGGAGAACACCGGCGCGCGGGGTGGCGCGAAATCGATATCGGCAAGAAACTCGGCAAATGGCGCGCAGGCGCTGGCGACCACTTCGGAGTGAAAGCCACTGGCTACCGGCAGCCGCCGAAAGGCGATGGCCTGCGTCGTCAAATTCGCTTCGAACTCGGCAATGGCCTGCAAGCTTCCCGAGACCACCACTTGCCGCGGTGCATTGTGATTGGCAACCACCACGGTTGAGCCGGCGCGAGTCAGCAGGTCCTGCACGTCTGCAAGTGAAAGCGCCAAGGCAGTCATCGCCCCCGCTGTGGCGGCGGCGTGTGCCATCAGTTCGCCGCGGCGCCGCGCCACCCGCAGCATCGCTGATTCGCTCAACACGCCGGCGGCGTGCAAGGCGACCACTTCGCCAAAGCTGTGGCCGGCAAACATGTCGGCCTGGATGCCACAGTCGCTGAGCAGCGCCAGCATCGACAGGGATGTCGCGCCGATGGCCGGCTGCGCCCATTCGGTAGCGGTCAGCGCGTCCGTATCGGCTTGCGCGGCATCGGCCCCGAATGCGGGCTGCGGAAATACTCGCTGGTGCAGCGTCTTGTTGGGGTCAAATGGCAAATCGGCGGCGCGATCCCAAACGCCGCGCGCCTGCGCGAAATGGATGGCCAGATCCGCGCCCATGTCGACGTACTGACTGCCTTGACCGGGGAACAGCAGAGCCAGTTTGCCGCTGCCAGCAGCGACCCCATAGCTGCTGCCATCGGGAAGCGTGAAGGCGGCTTCCGGTGCAGTCTGGATACGCTCGCTGCAGGCGCGCAGGCGTGCCTGCAGTTGCGCAAGGTCGCCTGCGACGATGGCCAGTCGACAGTGTGCCGAGCTTACAAACCGGGTCTGACTGCGGCGCGCTGTGTGGCTCAGCGCGTCGGTGCTGGCCAGTAGAGCTTGCGCCTGCTGCAACAAAGCAGGCGCGTCTGCAGCGGCTAGAAGAATCAATTCATGTGAGTGCGTGGGCAAGCGCTCGGCACAAGCGCCGCTGCCGGTGTACTCCTCCAGCGTCACGTGAAAATTGGAACCGCCAAAGCCGAATGCGCTCACCGCCGCGCGCCGCGGGTGCTTGCCATCGCGAATCCACGGCCGTGCCCGCGTATTCAAATAGAACGGGCTCTCAGCAATCGCCAGCTTGGGATTGGGCGCGCTGATTTTGATAGTCGGCGGCAATACCTTGTGATGCAGCGCCATCACTGCTTTGAACAGGCCAGCCGCGCCGGCTGCCGCCTTGGTGTGGCCGATCTGGCTCTTGACCGAGCCCAAGGCGCACCACTGCCGACGCTCGCCATCGGCCTCGGCAAACACTTGCCGCAAGCCCTCGAATTCGGCGACATCACCGGCCTTGGTGCCGGTGCCGTGTGCTTCCACCAGCTCAATGGTTTCCGCGCCGTATCCGGCGATGGCATAGGCGCGTCGTAGCGCTTGCGCCTGGCCGGCCGACACCGGCGCGTACACGCTCTTGCTGCGGCCGTCCGAAGAGCTGCCAAGGCCGCGAATCACCGCATAAATCCGATCCCCATCGCGCTCGGCATCACTCAAGCGCTTCAACGCGACCATGCCCAAACCTTCGCCCAGCATCGTGCCATCGGCATCTTCGCTAAACGGCCGGCAATCACCACTGGGTGACAGTGCCGGCGTCTTCGAGAAACACATGTACATGAAGATGTCGTTGAGCGTGTCGACCCCGCCGCTGATGACCAAGTCGCTGTTACCCAGCTGCAATTCGCTGATCGCCATCGACAGCGCGCTTAAAGCCGATGCACAAGCGGCGTCGGTCACGCAGTTGGTGCCGCCCAGATTCAGCCGGTTGGCAATCCGCCCGGCCACCACGTTGCCCAGCAAACCCGGGAAGCTGGATTCCTGCCAGGGCACGTAATGCTCGGCGATACGTGTGCACGCGGCTTGAACTTCATCTTCAGGCAAGCCGCTTTCGCGCAGCGCTTTTACCCACACCGGCTTCTGCAAGCGCGAGACCATCGAGAACAACAATTCCTGCGCACTGGTGACGCCGAGAATCACTGAAATGCGTGAGCGATCCATGCGTTCGAACTGCGCACCGGCGGCGTCCTGCAGCACGCTCATGGCAAGGATCAAAGCCAGCAGTTGCGCCGTATCGGTGGCCGGAAGGGTCGAAGGCGGCACCCCAAAGCCAAGCGAGTCAAACCCAATCGGAGCGAGAAATCCGCCGCGCCGCGCGTAGGTCTTGTCGGGCGCAGAAGGGTCCGCATCGAAGTAGTCGTCGATCAGCCAATGGCTGGGCGGCACCTCGGTGATCAGATCGCGGCCGTCGAGGATGTCGCGCCAGAAGCCGCCGGAGTCGGTCGAGCCCGGAAACAGGGCGCTGACACCGACGATGGCAATGGGCTGTTGGTTGGGGGCTGATGCTGTGGTCATGTGATTGGGCTGCTGATCCCTTCTGCCCTCGGGAGAAGCTGGCGCGAAGCGCCGGATGAGGGGCAAGGTGAAGTTGAGAGTTCGTACTTGCCTCGACCCCTCACCCCAACCCCTCTCCCG
>JBBQQV010000289.1:0-4582 GCA_038215505.1 Lysobacterales bacterium | reverse complement strand
CCAAAACGCAATGCCCAACGCCACCGCAAACACCGGTGTGATCAGCAAGTACGGCGTGACTTGCGAGACCGGATAGCGTTGCACCAGCCAGTAGAACAGGCCATGGCCTAGGGCCGAGGCGAAGATCGCCGCGTAGGCGACGCCGACCCATGCCACCCACGGTGCTGCCTTCAACGCAGCAACCTGGCCGTGCTCGAACCCGTAACTGATCGCCAACAGCGGGGCGATTCCGATCAACGCGCTCCACGCTTGTTGATTGAACGGATGCATGCCCTTCAAGCCGCGCAGCATCACCGTGCCGACCGCCAGCAGCAGCGACGCCAGCAACATCAATAGCAACGACTTGGGTGCCGCCAGCACCAGCGGATCAAAGCCAAGCACGAGGATGCCGGCAAAACTCACTGCGATTCCAAGACTGGTGCGCCAACCAAAACGCTCGCCGAGAAAGATCACCGCGAGCAGCGCGGTCATCGGCACATAGCTTTGGGTGACGATAGCAGGGGATGCGAGATTGCCGGCCAGCTGGATCGCCCAGAAGCTGAAGCCAAAATGAAACGCGCCCGAGCACAAACTGATCGCGATCAACCGCGGCCATTGGCCAGCGGGCGGGCGCCGCAGCCATGGCCACAACAGCAGCGCGACCAAGCCCAAGCGCAGCGCTGTAAACAAGAAGGGCGGCAGATGTTGCAACGCCGCCGCCGAAGTCAGGAAATTGCCGGCCCAAGCCAGACAAATCAACAGCACCAACAGTAGATGTCGAACCGGCATGAGTAGACACGTGAGGGTATGCGCCGGCTGACGGCGGCGTGCGAGCTAAGTGCATGCCGATCAGGATTACGACGACGTTAGAAGTTAAACCCATCTCCCGTCGGGAGAGGGGTGAAGGTTCGGGTCTGGATCAGGGTCCCAAGCAGGGTCACTATCAACACTTCAACGACCCTCCGAGCAACCAACGCCACAGTAGGCCTTTGCTCGCAATGCCGCCCAATGCTTGCCTAGTAACTCAACCCGGCCCGTCGAAACAGCTTGCTCAGCAGCCACAGCGGGCCGATCAGCAAATACGACAGATCGGTCAGAAATGAGGGCCGCTTGCCCTCAATCTGATGGCCGATGAACTGCACTACCCACGCGATCACAAAGGCGGCCACGGCACTCCACAACAGGACCTGTGCGCCAAGCAGCCCATACAGCCAGTGCGTGAGCAGCATCAAGCCTGCAAGAAAAACCAACATCGCCAGCGCCAGCGGGCGCGACAAACGAAAGTAAAAACCCATTGCGATGACCAAGGCCAAACCAGCCCAAAGGCCCGGCGAGCCCAGCCCTGGCGGCACGGGAATCACCCAAAGCCCGGCCACGACTGACCACACGATCACTGGCACGCATAGCCAATGAATGATTTGATTGGTTGGGTTGCGATGATCTTCGCTGTAGTTGCCCAGATAGTGGTCAACCGGTCGCCGTTGCTCGGTGTAGGTCGCGTTCATGACGGACTCCTGTGGGTGCGCGTGGTTGCGCTTGAAGTTGAGCGGCTAACGTTGGGAGCTTGAATCTCAATGAAAGTCGATGTCGCAAAGCCGGTGCAGCGCTTCCCGGTAACGGTCGCGGGTGCCGCTGATCACGGCGGCTGGCAAGGATGGGCCGGGTGCCATTTTGCCCCAGTCCAGCGTTTCAAGATGATCGCGCACGAACTGCTTGTCGTAGCTTGGCGGGCTGCTGCCGACCCGGTATTCCTCGACCGGCCAAAAGCGCGATGAGTCGGGCGTCAACAGCTCGTCCATGATCCGTAGTTGACCTTGTGCATCAAGGCCAAACTCCAACTTGGTATCAGCGATGATCACACCGCGCTTAGCGGCAAACTCGGCGGCATAGCGATACACCGCCAGTGTCGCGGCGCGGACTTGTTCCGCCAGATCGCCACCGATGCGGGCGACCACGGCATCAAAGCCGATGTTCTCGTCGTGATCGCCCACGGCTGCTTTGCTGCTGGGCGTGAAAATGGGCTCGCCGAGTTGTTGCGCCTGTTGCAGGCCCGCGGGCAAGCGAATGCCACACAGGCTGCCGCTGGCCTGGTAGTCCTTCCAGCCTGAGCCAATCAGATAACCGCGCGCGATGGCTTCCACCGGCAACGGCTGCAACTTCATCGCCACCACACTGCGCGCGGCGTACAAGGCGGCGTCGACGCCGGCCGGCAACACGCTGGCCACATCAACGCCGGTCAAATGATTGGGCAACAAATGCGCGGTGCGGGCAAACCAGACGTTGGACATCTGACACAGCATCTCGCCTTTGCCCGGAATCGGATCGGGCAGCACCACGTCAAAGGCCGACAAACGATCTGTCGCCACCATCAGCAAACGGTTGTTTGGTAGGTTAAACACGTCGCGAACTTTGCCGCGATGAAGCAGAGGCAGTCCCGGCAGATCGGCTGTGTGCAGCACTGTAGACACGCAACGCTCCAAACACGGGCAAGGTGCCCGCCGCCGCTCATTGTAAAGCCGCGGCGTGAGAGCCGAGCCAGTGGCGAAGGATTGGCTTGCTACACTTTCGGGATGCACACATCCCGTCAGCGACAGCTGCCAACCGCCCTGCTTGCGCTTGCAGCATTGAACGTTTCCACTTCGGTGGCCGCCTCACCCGCGCCACCGCCCAAACTTGGTCTGTGTGCCAGCTGCCACAATGCGGACGGTATGGCGACATTGCCGGCGCATCCGCACCTGGCCGGGCAGAACGCCGACTATCTGCGCCTCGCCTTGGCCAAATACAAATCGGGCGAGCGCGACCACGCGCCGATGCGCGCGGCAGTCAGTGCACTCTCGCAGAGCGACCTTGACCGCATCGTCGACTATTACGCCGCGCTGCCGCATGCGATCAATCAAGACACGAGCAATCAACCATGATGATCTACGGCAAAATCTTCGGTGCCATCATCGGCTGGTTGCTGTTGCGACATCCGATGGGTCTGGTCATCGGCGCCCTGCTCGGGCACGCGCTGGACGCCGGCTGGATGCGCACCAGAAACACCGAATCCGACGTCGACCGCGCCTACAAAACGCTGACCGTCGACAGCAGCGCCAGCACCGAGGCCATCGATCAGGCGTATCGACGCCTGATGGCGCAATATCACCCCGACAAAGTCGCGGGTGCCGCCGATGAAATCCGCAAGCTCGCCGAAGATCGCGCCAGTGCGATCAATGCCGCGTATGACACCGTGATGGCGGCGCGCAAAGGCGCTGAGTAGTTCACGCCACTTCTAGATCAGCCTACCCATGTCCAACTGCATCATTGCCCCTTCCATCCTCTCCGCCAATTTCGCCAAGCTCGGTGAAGATGTTGATCGCGTGCTCGCCGCGGGTGCGGACTGGGTGCATTTCGACGTGATGGACAACCATTACGTACCCAATCTGACCATCGGTCCCTTGGTCTGCGAGGCGTTGCGCAAGCATGGGGTGACGGCGCCCATCGACGTGCATCTGATGGTCGAACCGGTGGACCGCATCGTTCCCGATTTCGCCAAGGCTGGGGCAAGTTTGATCAGCTTTCATCCGGAGGCAAGCAAGCACGTGGACCGCACCTTGCAGCTGATTCGCGACCACGGTTGCCAAGCCGGACTGGTGCTGAATCCGGCGACGCCAATCGCTTACATCGAACACGTCATGGAGCGGCTGGATTTGATTCTGGTGATGTCGGTGAATCCCGGCTTCGGTGGCCAGAGTTTCATCCCCGGCGCGCTCAACAAGCTGCGCGCGTTGCGCCAACGCATCGACCAAAGCGGCCTGCCGATTCGACTGGAAGTCGATGGCGGCGTCAAAGCCTCCAACATCCGTGCGATTGCCGAGGCCGGTGCCGATACGTTTGTCGCGGGCTCGGCGATTTTTGGTGAGAGCGACTACGCGACGGTAATTACGAAGATGCGCGATGAAATAGCTGCCGCGCGCGGACAGGCCTGAGCACTTTTAATGCGACGGCAACTGGGTAGGGCGCAATAACCTCAGGGCATTGCGCCAACGCCAACACGCCGACCCGGCGAATCAACCGAAGCCAATCGTGCTCAGGCGCGTTTCCGCGCATTGTTGTGGGCTCGCCCTGCTCCTGTCCTCGACTCAAGGCTTGCCTCACTCCAGCTCCCGCTGCGCCACCACCACAAATCGCAGCGGGCCACCGCTGACCACCGTGTCAAACGGCCAGCAGGTGACGAGGATCAGTTGTTCGGCATTGCCAACCAGCGAGATTTGCTCAGTGCGGCTGTCGGCGATGTGCATGTCGATGACGCGATAGCGATGCACGCCGGTGGTGGACTCAAGCTCCACGGTGTCGTTGGGCGCGATCTCGCGTAGCCAATCGAAATGGGTGTCGCGGTGTGCACTGATGATGGTGGTGCCATTGCTGCCCGGCGCGGCGCTGGCCTCAGCCCAGCCGGGGCCAAACGCCATGGTGCGACCGCTGTCACCGGCCAGCACGATTTGCTCGATGTCCAAGCGTGGCATGCGCAGACGTGCGACCGGGTGGCTGTCGGCCCACGGCCACGGACGATGCGGCTGGCCATCGGCGCGCATCGCGCTCCAAGCGTTGATGAGCAGGACTT
>JBBQQV010000288.1:0-4588 GCA_038215505.1 Lysobacterales bacterium | reverse complement strand
ATGGCCTGCCCAAGTTTTCGCCAGACGCCCAAGACGTGGTTTTCCCACGCCACTACGCTAGCCTAAGCGCGCGTGAACCCAACTTGCGACCAGTGCCCTACATTCCGCAGCCGCATGTGCGTGGCGACTACCTCAAATTGTTTGTGCCGTATCGCGTCGAACCGCACAACCGCGCGCTCGCCAAACACTGCCCACCGCCCACCGAGTCGCAACGCCCCGCCCGCGCCGCCCTCGACTGTTTCGCCAACCTGCATGACGTCCGCATCGACGGTATCAAAGTTCCGGATCTGCACTTTGATGGCTCCGAGGACGCCATCAGCAGCTTGCGCGGCATGCTCGCCATGATCCCCGTCCACACCCTCGCCCGCGGCCGCCACGAACTCACCCTGCTGCCCATGCCGCGCGAATCCGACCCGCCCCGCGATGCCATCAGTCCCGAACCGGCCGAGCCCCTGCCGGCGTATCGGATTCCGTTTTGGCGGTGAGGAAGGCTTAAGCCAAGTCGCCAGCACCAGCAGCCACTGAATCCAAACCCATGCCCAACCCTGACTTCATCGCCGTCTATCCCGATGCGCTCAATGCGGATGCGTGTGCTGCTTTGGTTCGGCGATTTGAGGCCAGCGGTCAGTCGGTTCCGGGGGTGGTCGGTGGTGGGGTGATGCCGGGGTTGAAAGACAGTCGCGACATCACGATCAATCTGGTGGCGGGCTGGGAGGATGCGGTGGCGCAGCTCAACGTGGCGGTGTTTTCAAGGCTGTTGGATTACGTGCGGACGTATCCGTATGCACTGATCGCACCGCTGATGGTGGAGCATCAGCCAGCAGGCAGTTCGACGCGGCAGCGCTTGGGTGAGAGTGACGTGGCGCAGATAGACGATGCGCAGTTGGGGCAGGTGTTGATGGCCGTATTGCGGCCTGGGCTTATCAACGTGCAGCGCTATACGGCGAATCGCGGTGGCTATCCGTATTGGCACTGCGAGCTGTACCCGAAGGAGCCCAATTGCGAGCCGCTGCATCGGCATTTGTTGTGGACAATTTATCTGAACGATAATTTTGCCGAGGGCGAGACCGAGTTCCTGTATCAGGACCGCAAAATCGTGCCGCGCACTGGCAGCTTGTTGATCGCGCCGACGGCGTTCACGCACACCCATCGCGGCAACATGCCCAAGGCCGGCGACAAATACATTGCCACCAGTTGGGTGCTGTTTCAGCGTGCTGAGGTGTTGTTCGGGACGTGAGGGGTTGCCACACGTTTGCGCCTGTCCTCGACGTTGCCTCATGCCTGCCTATACTCGGCCGCATGAGTAGCTCATCCGCCAATCACCGATGACGTGGCCCGCTTTGCCCGAGCCGTTGGGTGTGGCGATGTCGATCGCTTGGCTGCTTTACATCCTCGCGCTGAGCGTGTGGATCGTGCTGCAAAAGCGCCCACCGCTTTCGACCCTGGCGTGGATTCTTTCGCTGGCGGCGCTGCCGGTGCTGGGCTTTCTGATCTATTTCTATCTCGGCCCGCAGAAGATCAGGCGGCAGCGGATGCGCCGGCAGCGGATGCGCTCGTTGCAGAGCTCCCACGCGCCAAACAACGAGAATAGCCCACAATCGGACCTGACCTGGCGCAACCAATTACTGGGGCGATTGATGCGCGCGACCACGGGTATGCCGGTGTCGACCGCGACGGCAGTTGAGCTGCTGATTGGCGGCGAGGCCACGTTTCTGGCCTTGCATTCGGCGATCAACGCGGCGCAGATGCACGTGCATGTGGCGGTTTACACGTTTCACCCGGATCGGGTCGGCTTGCCGATGCTGGAGGCACTGACCGCCGCGGCCAAGCGTGGGGTCAGGGTGCGTTTGCTGGTGGATTCGGTGGGCTCGCCGAAACTGCGTCGACGCCACCATCGTGCGCTGCGCAATGCCGGTGGTGAGGTTGAGGTGTTTCATCCGTTTCGGTTGGCGACCCTGAAGCCGCTGCTCAACCTGCGATTGCATCGCAAGATCGTGGTGGTTGACGGTGCCATTGGTTTTACCGGCGGCGTCAACATTACCGAAGACGAAAACGAACGGCTCAATCACCACGCCTTCCACGATCTGCATCTGCGCATCGATGGGCAGGTGGTGGGTTGGTTGCAGACACTGTTTGCTGAAGACTGGGCCTATGCCAGCAAGCGACCATTGGCCGATAGCGAGCTGTATCCGTCGCTGCCGGCTGGCAGCATCGCGGCGCAGATTGTGGGTAGCGGACCAGAAGGGTTGTGGGAGCCAATCCATCGTCTGCATTTACAGGCGATTGCCGACGCGCGCGAGCGGGTCTGGTTGGCGACGCCCTATTTTGTGCCTGGCGAAGCTGCCCTGTTTGCGTTGTCGAATGCTGCGCTACGCGGTGTGGATGTGCGGGTGACGGTGCCGCAGCGCACTGATTCGATGGTGGTGACGTTTGCTGCGCGCTCGTACTTTGATGAGTTGATGGAAGCAGGGGTGCGCATCTACGAGTATCAGCCGCGCATGCTGCACTGCAAGACCTTGCTGGTGGATGACGATTGCGCGGTGATTGGCAGCGCCAATTTTGACCAGCGCAGCTTTCGTTTGAACTTTGAAGTGTGCGCGGTGCTTTACGACGCGGGCATCGCCAACCAGCTCGCGGAGGAATTCGAACGCGGCTACAGCCGCGCCAAACGGGTGGCTAGGCCCCGCTCGGTCGACCCGCTGCGCCGCTTGGCGGAAGCCTTCGCTCGACTGCTCTCGCCGCTGCTTTAGCGTCGGCTAGACTGCGGTCGCTTGCCCTTGTCAGGAGAAACCGATGCCTTGGCTCTTTTTTGCTCTCGCCCTAGGCGCGATTCTGGTCGCCTTCAAAACATTCTCGATTGGCTTGGCCGCGGTTTGCTTGCTGGCGGCATTGGGATTGAGTATCGCTGGTGCGCTCAATTTGGCCTCGGCGCGCATCTCCGATCAATCGCAGAATCCCGCGCGCATGTTTGACTCGAAAGCGCTTGAAGCAATTCGCAAGCGCGCGGCAGCTGACAAAGCAGCGGCAGCCGCGGCTGCGTCCAATGCCAGTGACGCAATCGACGCGGGTGAGCCACAGATGAAGGGCGCGGAACCGGATCCGCGCTGAGCCTGTTTAAGGTTCGAATTCGGGTCAATCCTGTTTTTCGTAGCTTGGATGCAGCACAGCGCAGCGCAGCCGAATCCGGGGCAACTGGAGCGGCAACTCCCGGATCGCGCTGCGCTGCATCCGGGTTACATTCGCCGGGTTCTGCTTCGCCGCGCATTTAATGCCGATTGGATAGATGCGGAAATCATGTGTTTGCCGAATTGCGCAGATTGGCAAACATTCGCAACGACCAAGGTCGCTTGGCGAGCACCAGGCTGACGCCCACCCGCGACTTGGCCGGCAGCGACGCGTCCTGTGCCATCAGCCGATCAAATTCCTCGGCCACTTCGAGCAGGCGTTGATCAATCAGAGTCGCTGAGCTCGGCGCCAGCATGCCGCTCAGCAGTAATAACCGGTCAAGCGGGCCTGCAAAGGCTGAGCGGAAGTACTCCGGCAACAACTGCCGCTGAAAATACTGTTGCATCGGGCCTTCCTGACGCCAACGAAAGTTGCGCGCGGTCAGCGGCCGGGTGCGATTGCCCGGCAGCAACTCGATGATGCCAAGGCGGTCCAAGCGGGCCAACAGCAGGGTCCACTCGACCGCTGTCCAACGGTATCGCTCCAGCACTTCGGCCTGCTGCCAGCGGTTGAGCGCCAGGTACAGCGCAAGCAACAGGTTGGGATCTGCCACCAACGCTTGTTCTTGCTGAATATCGAGCTCGGCCAGCGGATCGCGCTTGCGCTGTGCTTCTGCACTGAGCTCGCTCAAGCCGATATCCAGCACTCGACAGATCGAATCCAAACGCAGCAGGCTGACGGCCTGACGAGAAAACATGCGTTTGACGGTTGCTTCACTGATGGAGAGTCGGCGAGCCAACTCGGCATAAGTCACGCCATTGGCTTTCAATAGGCGCTTGAGGGCGCCAATCAGTTCGGTGGCCAAAGCCATGGGTCTAGGCGCTCGGTATTTTTACGGGCAAGTGCACTGTAATTCGTCGACGTTTCTTGTGGTGTTGCAGGGTGGTGATCAAGCTCGACTCTACTTGCGGAGTGATCTCATCTGGCGACCAACGCACACGTTTAAGCGCGATGCCGCCCTAACTCCGACAGGCTGCCAGGAGCCGCCATTCAGGCGTCGACTCCGACTCGATTTCTACCGCTGTTCTTGGCCCGGTAGAGAGCCGCGTCAGCGCGTTGCAGGATGGCGTTTGGGCCGCTGCCGGTCTCCTGAGGCACTTCTGCGGCGACGCCCAAACTGATCGTTGTATGGATCAGCGTTTGCTCCACATCCAGCCTAATCGCTTCGGCACGCTCGGCGGCGGCAGCGCAGGTGACTCCGGGCAGCACCATTACGAATTCTTCGCCACCATAGCGCGCCAAAAGTTCACGCACCGGGCGCGCGTGTCGTCTTAGCACGGCGGCGACTTGCACCAGATGCTGGTCACCGGCCAAATGGCCGTAACGGTCGTTGAAGCGCTTGAAGTGATCGACGTCGATCATC
>JBBQQV010000287.1:0-4589 GCA_038215505.1 Lysobacterales bacterium | reverse complement strand
AAAAGCACTGCAATCTGTTCGCCATCGGCATCAGGAAACGACTGTTGCAACATCGCCGTCCCGCCACGGGATACCAACGGCCTGAAGGCCGCATAGGGCAAATCAGCCAGCCCGCGCTGCTGCCGCATTCGGCAGGCCGCGGCATGCAAGTCGGGGGCGCTGTCGACCAGGGTGCCATCAAGGTCCAGCAATAGCAGGCGACACGGCATCGGCTTCAGGCCGGTTTGCGCGCGCATGCGAGGTAGTTGATCGCTGGACTACCACCGACTCGCGCACGCCGCAGCAGTGGGTTGTACTGCAGGCCAGTCACATCGTTGAGATCCAGTCCGACTTCGCGCAGCCAGGCACCCAACTCAGAAGGCTTGATAAAGCGCGCGTACTGGTGGGTGCCGCGCGGCAACAAGCGGGCGATGTACTCGGCGCCAACAATGGCGACCGCGAAAGCTTGCGGCGTTCGATTCAAAGTCGACAAGAACAGTTGCCCGGCCGGCTTCAACAAACGCATGCAGGCGGCGAGCACGGCTGCCGGGTCCGGCACATGCTCGAGCATTTCCATGCAGGTAATGGCGTCAAAGCTTGCGGGCAACTCGACCGCCAAGGCCTCGGCGCTGCACTCGCGGTAGTCAATATCGAGCCCAGACTCCAGCAGGTGCAGGCGGGCGACGTCGATCACTTCGCTGCCCAGATCGATGGCCGTCACCTTGGCTCCGGCCCGAGCCAACGCTTCCGACAGCAAACCACCACCGCATCCCAAGTCCAATACATGAGCGCCACGTAACGGCATGCGCTCGGCGATGTAGGCCAACCGCGCCGGGTTGATCTCATGCAGCGGCCGCGATTGCCCGTTCGGATCCCACCAACGCGCCGCCATCCGATTGAACTTGGCCAGCTCACCCGAATCGGCGTTGACGGGGGATCCAACCTGCCCCTCACGCATGGCTGGCACGGCGTTGAATGGCCTCGATACGACCCTGCCAATCGCGCGCCTGATTCGCCAACTGGGTCAAATCAACGTCGACCAGCAGACCGTCCTGCAGCTTGCGTTTACCGGCGATCCAGACATCGCAGACCTGCTGTCGCCCAGTGGCATAGACGATCTGCGAGATCGCTTCAAAACACGGCAGTGCTTCGATGCGATCAAAGTCAATGCAGATCAGGTCGGCCGCCTTGCCAACTTCAATCGATCCGATCTCGCTCTCAAAGCCCATCGCCCGCGCGCCGCCCCAGGTGGCCATTCGCAGCGCCGCTGGCGCATCCAGTGCTTTTGCATCGCGAGCCACACCCTTGGCCAACAACGCGGCCGTGCGCAATTCCCCGAACATATCGAGATCATTGTTGGACGCACAGCCGTCGGTACCCAAAGCCAAATTGACACCGGCGCGGCGCAGCGCTTCAACCGGACAGAAGCCTGACGCCAACTTGAGATTGGACTCGGGGCAATGCACGACCGAAACGCCCCGCTCCGCCACGAGCGCGATTTCAGCCTCGGTCAGGTCGGTCATGTGCACCGCGATCAAGCGATCATTCAGCAAGCCAAGGCGATCCAACCGGGCGATCTGGCGCATGCCGTGATCGCGCATGGCCTCGACGTTTTCAGCCACCGTTTCATGCACATGGCAGTGCACTGGCAGGTCCAGTTGATCCGCCAGCATGCGAATGCGCTCGAAGCCTGCGTCGTTGACCGTGTATGGCGCGTGCGGCGCAAAGCAGGCTTTCACCAGCGCGTGGCTGCGCCAGTTGTCGTGGACTTCCAATGCCTTGTCGAAGTACTCGTCCTGTGAGCTCGCCCACGCGGTCGGAAAATCGATCACCGGCAACCCCACGCAGGCACGAAAGCCCAAGCGCGCGTAGGTCGCCGCTTGCACGTCGGGAAAAAGATAGTTGTCGTTTGTGCAGGTGACGCCACCGCGCAACATCTCGGCGACCGCCAGCTCAACACCGTCGGCGACAAACTCCGGCCCCATGACCGCGCTTTCCAACGGCCAAATGTGCTGGGACAACCAGACCTGTAGAGGAAGGTCGTCGGCAACGCCACGCATCAGCACCATCGGGTTGTGACAATGCGCGTTGACCAAGCCCGGCATCAGCACGCATCGCGGACGCCGCACACGTTCTTTTGCATCAAACCGTGCGAGCAGCTCTGCACGTGGTCCGAGACTGACAATCCGACCTCCACGCACCGCCACCGCATGATCGACCAGAACGCTGGCGTGCGGCTCAATTGGGATGACCCAGCCGGCTTCGATCAGGAGATCACACATTTCTGGCGCGTCGGCGGCGGTCATTGCTGGCTTGCGTGGGTTGGTGGATTGGAGGGGCAGTTGCAGGTTTTAGCGGCCAGGATCAAGGCACGATCAAGCCACTATTTGACGCGTGAAAAATACTCGCCGGTGCGGGTGTCGACGCGGATCATCTCTTCCTGACCGACAAACAGCGGCACCCGCACCACCGCGCCAGTCTCCAACTTGGCCGGCTTGCCGCCACCGCCCGAGGTATCGCCGCGCACGCCCGGATCGGTTTCGACGATCTTCAGTTCCACGAAATTGGGTGGCGTAACCGCCAAGGGCAAGCCGTTGAAAAGGGTGACCACGCAGGTTTCCTCGCCCTTCAACCACTGCGCGGCATCGCCCATCACATTCTTGTCAGCGGTGTGCTGCTCAAACGTATCTGGCTGCATGAAATGCCAAAACTCACCGTCGGCGTACAGGTACTGCATATCGGTATCCATCACATCGGCGGCATCAACCGTATCGGTCGACTTCATGGTCAGCTCAACCACGCGACCGGTTTTGATGTTGCGATACTTGACGCGGGTAAATGCCTGCCCTTTGCCGGGCTTGATGTAATCGGTATCGATGATCACACACGGATAGTTGTCGACGAGGATTTTCATCCCGTTCTTGACGTCGTTCATGCCATAACTGGCCATGCAATGCTCCTCTGGCGTGCAGGCTCGCGGTCCGCGAGCGGCTACACTCTCCGGTTGATTAAGGGCTGGGATGGGGGCGACCGGAGCGATCCGGCGATAAGCAAATGATACCTGCTGCAACGGCTTCGGCCCAACCGACACAACTCGGCAATGGTGACTGGCGCCAACTCATGCGCGACTGCGTGCGTGAACCCGGTGCCTTGTTATCGATGTTGGGATTGGACGAACTCGCTCGCCGATTGCCGGCCGACTCGGCGGGATTTGCAATGCGCGTGCCGCTTGGCTTTGTCGCCCGGATGCGTCACGGCGACCCCCTCGATCCGTTGCTGCGCCAAGTGTTGCCGTTGGACGACGAACTGACGCCTGTCGCCGGCTTTGTGCATGACGCCGTCGGCGACTTGGACCACCGCATTGGCCCTGGGGTCCTCCACAAATATCGTGGCCGGGCCTTGCTGATCGCCACGGCCAACTGCGCGGTGCATTGTCGCTATTGTTTCCGCCGCCACTTCCCCTATGCCGATCAAAACGCCGGCGCCAATGAATGGCAAGGTGCGCTGGCGGCAATTGGAGCAGACGCGCAAATCGAGGAAGTCATATTGAGTGGCGGCGATCCGCTGTCGCTTGCGACCAGCAAGCTCAGGGAGCTTACGTCGCAACTGCAGCAATTTACGCACGTGCGCCGACTGCGCATTCACAGCCGCTTGCCTATCGTGCTGCCGCAACGCATTGATGCTGAACTGTTGTCATGGCTGGACAACCTGCCCCTGCAGAAAGTGATGGTCGTGCATGCCAATCATGGCAACGAGTTTGATCGTGGCGTTGACTCGGCATTGGCCGCGCTGAAAGAACGTGGTGTGACCCTGCTCAATCAAGCCGTGCTGTTGCATGGCGTCAACGATGATGTCGACGCACTCGCCGATCTTTGCGAGCGCGGATTCGAAGCGGGTGTGCTGCCGTATTACCTGCATCAACTGGACCGCGTCAGCGGCGCAGCACATTTTGAGGTGACAGACGAGCGCGCGC
Organism: Lysobacterales bacterium; assembly: GCA_038215505.1. GTDB lineage: Bacteria > Pseudomonadota > Gammaproteobacteria > Xanthomonadales > Xanthomonadaceae > JANNWF01. The sequence continues at coordinate 637 of JBBQQV010000287.1, read as the reverse complement.
GCCAACTGCTTGCGCAGCTGCGGGATCGCCTGCCGGGCTATCTGGTTCCGCGATTAGTCCGTGAAATCGCCGGTCACCTGGCTAAACAGCCAGTGTGACGTGCGTAGCAGAATGCTTGGCGATGGCAAGCCTTCCATGTGAGACTGCGTGTCCGAACAATTCCGCCCACGCCTAGATGACACCGAAGGAATCCGTACTGCGGCTTGTGCTGGTCGAAGATCGGCTCGAAGACGCTGAACTCATCATCAGCCATTTGCGGAATGGCGGCTTGGCCGTGCGACCTGAGCGCATCGAATCGGACGATCAGTTGCAAGCGACCCTTGATGGACCTGCCATCGACATGGTCACGGTATCTGGCAATGGCAGCAAGATCAGTTTGACCCGCGTCGCTGAACTGGTGCACGCCAGTGGCAAAGATATACCCGTGGTCGCGGTGATGGCTGAAGTCAACGAGGGGAGCTTGCTCGAGGCACTCAAAGCCGGTGGCGCGCGGATGGCGTTGCGCGGTCATGCCGGAATCATGCAATCAATAATTCGCAGCGAATTCGCTGCGCTCGAGACCCGCCGCGCCACCCGCAGCCTGCAATCAGCGCTGCGCGATTCCGAGCGCCGTTGCGATTCGTTGATCGACTCCTCG
>JBBQQV010000286.1:0-4623 GCA_038215505.1 Lysobacterales bacterium | reverse complement strand
GTCACCGGATGCTTTTACGGCCGCAATCGTAGTGCCCATTGGCAGGGCTTCGGCGCGGCTGCGGGAGTGGCCAATGATTTCTTCGTCGGCGGCGCGAATGGCATCGGACAGCGATTTTCCCGCTTGCACCTCGCGGACGATCGTCTCCCGCGCCAACGCACTGGCAACTTCTCCGAACTCGTGTCCGCCCATGCCGTCGGCAACCAGCCACAAGCCGAGTTCGGCGTCACCGTAATAGGTATCTTCGTTGTGCTCGCGACGCAGCCCAACGTGACTCAAGTGCCCGAACTCGATCATAGGGACATCCTTTCCCTCTGAACAAGCCGGTGTGCGGCTCGCCAATCGTGTGACTGTTGCATCAGATTACCCAAGTTGCTCATCCTCAACGCCCTCTCGTCGAGACCGGTCTCCATCATGCCGTGGCAAGGAAAGCTGCCGCAAGCAAGAGGAGTGCGAATACGCGGTCTGTTCCACCCGCGAGTGTCACCTTTGGTGACAACTTGATTCATGAGCCTAAAACTCGACCCGCACACCGAGCGACAAGGTGTCTTGGGATAGCCGCGAAGAACCGAGTAATCGCTCGTAGGCGAGGAAGGCTGATCGACCGCCCGGCCACAACGCAGACACGCCCACGCCGACATTGAAGAAGTTGTCGTCGATCTCATCGCCAAATTGGACGAACGTTGTTCCAGTGGGGTCGGCCAAGAAGCGAGTCACCAGTTGCGTTGCATCATCCTCATAGCTGCGCTCCCACTCCAGCTGACCATGCGGCATCAAAATGCCCCAGTCGCGGCTGAGTACGTAGGTTGCCTTGCCGCCGAGCGTTGTGCTCGTGTTGGTCAGTTTGCGAGCGTCCACCGCGAGAGCAAGTCCAGCGCCCGGCAAGTTCGCAATCATGCGTTCCTGATAAGCGTCGTAATCGGTGCTCAAGTAGTTGGCACGCAGGTAGGAGTTGATGCTCCACGGACCCTTCTGCCAATCGCGGCCCACTGCAAGCGACGCACCGAGCTGGTCGCCCTTGGTGTTGGAGGAGGCGACCTGGTTGATGGTCGTGATCCCGCTGCCCACCGCCGGAATCGTGTAGCGCAGATTGCGTAGCAGGTCGTAGTCGTTGCGACCAAGCGTGAGCACGCCATCCACAAACCACTGGCTCTGGTTGTACCAGCTCGCGTAGCCGATCAAATTGAAACCAGTGGTGTCGAGGCTGCCGCCGTCATTGCGCAGATCGGTATTGTTTCGCGAAAAGCCCAAGCCTGCGCCAAGGATGACAGAGTCGCTCAGGCGGTAATCGACACCCGCCGTGAGGTTGCCCGAGCTGTAGTCGTAGTCAGGTGTTCGCTCACCATCGCGGTAGTCGCCGCGCCCGATTGTGCCGCTGGCAAAGAAGCCCCAGCGTCCGAAATCCGGCCGCAGGTCTTGTCCCTCGGCGGACTCTTCTTCTGCCGCTTGTGCGGCGTTGGCGGCGAGCAGGTTGGACGGCAAGAACGACAGCGGCAATGCGCCGTCAGGCGTGGCGACTGCAAGCCGGAACTGACCGCGACCGCCGGGATTGTTGCGAGCCTCGATCAGGTAACCGTTGACATTGCTCATCTGCGTGGTCACGACTTCCAAACCGGCGCCAGTCATCGCGAGTGCGACATCCGGGTCAAGGGTTTCCAATGCTTCGGAGACATCGTCTGGGTTCGGACCCGAATTGCGCTGCAGCTCCCGGCAGCGCAGCAACAGGTCCTCTTGCTCGGCCGTGCGTGTGCTCAACCCCGCCAAAGCGATACACGCCGAGTCAAGTACTTCGGCCACCCGCATTTCGTTGTCGTTGAGCGCTTGTGTGTTGGCAATTGCGCCCACCAGCGAAAACACAAGTGGATCTGCGACGCTGTTTTGCAGGCGTGCGCTGACTGTAGCGGGGCCACTGGCGATGACGCGAGTGACGATCTGCGCCTCACCTTGGGCGTTGGTCACGCTGGTGGCCTGGTTGGCAAGCGTGGTGCTGTTAGCTTGCGCGAAGCCGGCGTTGCTCCCGGTCCAGACAATGGTCGTGTTGGCCACCAGCGCTCCGCCACCGGCGCGCCTCACCCGCACCACCAAGGGTGCGGAATCGAGGTTGGTGGGCAATTCGGTTTGGTTGTCGCCGGACACCTTGGACAGTTCAACTGCGGTGATGATGCCAGTCGCCGAGAACGTCACGCTGGGTCCACCGGCGATGCTTGCACGCACCTGATTGGTGCCAGCCGCCGCCCCCAAAGTCAGCTGATTACGAGCCTGTCCATTGGCGTCTGTGACGCTGCTGGCACTTGCAATGGTGCCGCCTCCGGCGAGCACTTCCCAAGCAATGGCGACGCCACCCAAGGCTTTGGTTTGGGTCGGCGCAATCGTTACCACCAAGTCTTGACTGAGCGCGCGGCCTGGCTCACCGCTCTGGTTGTTGCCGCTGACGATTCGCAATCCAGGAAGCTCGGCTTGTGCGGTAAACAGTATCGGCGCGCCGGCCAGACTGCTGGTGGCTTGCACCGATATCGGTCCAGGCGTCGAACCGAAACGCAAACCCACTTGCGCGCGACCAGCACTGTCGGTGGTGACTTGGGTGCTGTTGCCCCCACTATTGCCGCCGACCAGTGCCGCGCTTCCGCCCGTAATCGACCACTGAATCACTTGATTCGCCAGCGCCGCGCCCGCAGGGTCCCTCAACGAGACAACCAACGGCTGGTCTGCGGTGGTTTGAATTGCACCGCGTTGACCACTTCCAGAAACCACCACAAACTGGGCAAGCTCGGCGGTCAGGGTGAATTGCGCGCTCACTTCACCGGTACGTGCGGTAATCACGACCGGCCCCGGCGTTGGCCCAAACGTGTAGTTGAAGGTCGCGAAGCCGGCTGAATCGGTGACCGTTGTTTGAGTCGCCGGCGAGCCGCCGCCACTGACCGTCCACTGCACCGCAGCGCCGCCGATCGGTACGTCGTTCACTGTGTAGAAGGCTTTGAGCGGAATCGCCGGTCTGCCGATCAGGCCTCGTTGGCCACTGCCCTCCGACGGGATTAGACGCGCCGTGCCAACTCCCCCCTCGATCACATTGATGGTGACGCGCTCGGTCAGTGGTGGTGCACCGGTGACCTTCTGCTTGCCAACGGCGACGCTCCCCTCATAAGTGAACTCGATGGTGTAGCGTCCAACTTCGAGCGGTGCGCTGCCACTCAGGGTCACCGAGCCATCGGCATCGGTCAACAGCTCGGATGGGAGGTCCACAAGATCGCCTGCAACAAAAATCACTTCGCCGGCAAGCGGCACCTGTCGGGACGTGCGCAGCGATAGCTCAATCTCGAATGGGTCGCCCGGCAACAGGTCGAATTGACGACTTGCTGGCTTAACCACATCCAACGAGACGCTTTCTTCAATCTCCAGATAGAAAAATGTGGTTACGTTGGGTGTGCTCCCCAGCTGCGCGGAGATGACAACGGGCCCCGGCGCGCTACCGAACGTCACGTTGCTGGTCGCGATGGCTGTGGTTGAGCCCACCGGTGAGGTTGCTGGTGACACGGTTGCGTCGCCGGAGCTGACCGACCACACCACTGTCTCGGGTGTCATCGGTGAGGCCGGCTGGCCGTTCTCAAGATAACGCACGCTGATCGGGAAGCTGAAGCCTGGGCTGCCGCGGGTCATATCGCCATCGAAGGGGACCAACGTGCGCACGATGGTGGGTCCGCCGACGTTGATCGTATAGCTGACCGTGCTTGGGTTAACTCCAGCAATTCCGGAATCGAACTGTCCGACCACTTGATAGATGCCGGCGGTCTGCGGTGCGAAGGTCGAAGTCGCATTGCTTGAACCGTCGGTCAGTACGGGCGAGCTGATAGTGGCCCCATTGGCCGGCGCGGTAATGCTCCAAGTGACCGTCTCACCGGCGCCGAGCGGCGCGGGCGTACTGAATGAGCCCCGAAGTAGTTGCGCAACCAGCTGCGTAGTCTGATCGGAGGCAATCGCTACCGAGGTCGGTGATACCGCTTGCAGCAGGTAGGTTGAGGGCGTGACGGCGTAGCTGGTGGTTAGCGGCGAAAAGCCGGGCGAAGAAACGACCACCTGCACGGGGCTGGCAGTGCGCCCGATCCGTACCGGCGAGCTCAATACCTGACCGGGGCCAGCGACCGGGCCGTCAGGCGCGGCAGCGGGCGAGCTAGTGGACGCCGTGGATGCAACAAAGGTAGTGCTGTTATTGGCAGTAAACAGACCATTGCTGGTGCTGATGGTAAATGTCACCGGCACATTGCCCAAGGGAATCGCGCCAATGCCAAGTGGCGGCGATGGTGTTTGATCGCGCAATTTTGGCGAACCAAATTCCTTGGATGCTTGCACCCTGATCGGCGCGCCAATTTCGTCGGTAAAGGTTACGCTTGGCGGTGCGGTTTCGATGCTCAGGATGAGGTTGAACACGGCGACTGAGGCCGAATTAGAAACGTTGATTGAACTGTTGCCGATGTTTACCGAGCGAAAGCCGAGCGTCGTTGGCGTGAACGTAAACGAAGTTTGGCCGCTTGCGTTGGTGACCGGGGTGATGCCTGAGTTGGCTGGCGTGGCCGCGCCGGTGAATGACCAGTTGAGTGGAAATCCAGCCACTGGAATGCCAGAGGGTGT
>JBBQQV010000285.1:0-4637 GCA_038215505.1 Lysobacterales bacterium | reverse complement strand
ACCACCTGTCGCAGCGTGCTCGACAAGCGGGTGCTGCTATGGGTCGACACCAGCTTGCCGGTCAGCAGCAAACCCCAGGAAGCGGCGTTGACAAACACCGACGAACTGCGCCCCAGGTGACTTTGCCAGTCGCCATCGCCGATCTTGTCGCGGATCAGTGCGTCACGCGTGGCGGCATCGGGGATGCGCAGCAGCGCCTCGGCCAGGCACATCAGCGCCACGCCCTCTTGCGAGCTGAGCGCAAATTCCTGCAGCAGGCCTTGCACCAGACCGGCGCGGCCGCTGGCGCGGGCGCGTTCACGCACGCCGCGGGCGATACGCAAGGCCAGCGCCTGCGCGGCCTCGGCTTGGGCTGGCGCCAGCGTGGCGGCGGACAGCAGCCCCGGCATCAGTTCGGGTTCGGGCGTGCGGGTGGCGGCGGTGATCGCGGCACGCAGCGGGGTCGGCGTGGCCAGGGGCGTAGGCAGAGCAGGCGTATTGTTCATGGCTTTGCCATTTCGTTGAGTCAGAAGCGAGTATCTGCGCTACCACAATGAATATTTAGCCAAATTCTTTCGGCCTGGCCGATTCATCAACCACGCCGCTGCAATCGAGTTGTGAGCATTGCACAATTCGCGTTGCTCCCGTGGTGATATGCCCGCAGCGCCGTCCAGCCTGCCTTGCGGCTCACGCTGCAAGGCCTTCGCGATGGACAAGCATGTCGATATGCTCCTCTGCCCCGTTCGTTGTCGAATCCAACCACGCCGATACCGTCCACGGCATAGACCGCACGAACCTTATAGCCATGATCGGTGGGCGAAACCGGTCGCGGCACGCGCCAGACAACCAACTCCATTAAGCACGACCATCAGCGATATCGCGGCGGGAACGGATGCGATCCAGATCAAGACCGGTTCGCCGTGCCGATCAGACCGGGTCGCCAAATACAACCGACTACTGGCCAGAGAGGATGACTGAGGCCGCGCGGCCACCTATGCCCGGCTCAATGCAGGTTCTGCACGAAAGCTTCCGATGCCGCGGCGCTGGCCCGTGTGCATGTCATCGAGGAAAAGAACCCATTGATGGGTGTTGGCGTCCGGATAAGTGTCGCTGCCCAACCCGCGGGCGTCGACCGGCAAAAAAGACACGTGCGCGTTCTCGGTGAGCACGTTTTAGCCAATGGCGTGCACTTCACCCCCATGCGAATCAACCTGACGATCGACACCTTCCCCGGATGTTCGGGTAAATACTTGGCATCGCGCCGTCCAGAATACATACAGTTGAGGCGGCGATGCGCTGTGTACTGATTCCGGCTCGGCGCGCCTTTCGGACCCGTTTCGAACCAACAACAATCGTGGAAGGGCCAGGCCCGGTTGGAGCCGAGTCGCCAATGAGGCGTTGGCAGTTGTTGCGCATACCGGCCATGCCCTGTTCCTGCGCCAGGATGGCAAGGTACTGGGAACGGGTGGCAACAGGTTCGGGCCTTTGTCCCACCATGGAATTGGCGACAAGGCCGACAGTTGGGGTGCAGTGTTCTCGGACGCGACCGCCATCGCGACTGGCAGCCGCCACTCGCTGGCGCTGCGCGCCGACGGCAGCCTGTGGATCTGGGGCGGACAGGAACGACTGAAGCCACGCAAAGCGCTGGAGTCGATCACGGCAATGGCAGGCGGATCGGACGACAGCATTGCGCTGGGCAGTGATGGCAGCGTCTGGCACTGGCGCCTGGGAGACGAGCCCAAACGTCTGAGCTTGCCGCCCGAATAGCCGGTGCGACGTCCCGGCCGCGGGCGGGCTCGACACGTTAGGGGAACGGCTGGTTTTCGGCCGCGTTCAACCGAAAGACCGACATGAAACTTGTTTACCGCATGACCCTCCTGGCGATGATCGTCGCCGCTCCCCTCGCCCACGCCCAGGCCGTTCGCAATGAGAAGAACATATCCCTGGAATTGGCCCATCAGATCGCAGCGGCCAGTGTTGCCGCCTGCCAGGCCAACGGCTCTGCGGTAACAGCGACCGTTGTCGATAGGGCTGCCAGCGTGCGTACGGTGCACCGCGCCGACAACAATGAGGTGATTGGTGCCGTCGGTGTTGGCGGCGCTGCGGCACGTCATCTGGACGAGCAATGTGCCATAACGGCAATCGACAAGGTCAAGGATCAATTGAAATGACTTCGGCGCAGCCCGGCATGACCAGCACCGCGGTGTTCGCGGCTCTGGCGATTCTTGCATTCGCCATGGCGCCACCGCCAGCAGAAGCGCAGACCGCGCCGTCTGCGCGTGAAATCGCCGCGTACAAGGGCATGTTTGCCGCGGCCCATACTGGCGACGCAATGGCCATCGCGGTCCTGTCGAAGGCGCCGGCCAAACCGGTCGAGCAGTTGGACAGCAATGGCCGCACGGCGCTGCATGTTGCAACCTTCGCCCGTCAGCGTACCGCCGTTGCAGCGCTGATCGCTGCAGGCGCGAATACGGCTACGCTGGACAAGGATCGTTATGACGCCGTGACCATAGCCGCGGTCGCCAACGACGAGGAAACCTTGCGCGTGTTGCTGGCGCATGGGGCGAGTGCCAAGCTGGTCACCAGCCGCTACGACGGAACCGCACTCATCGCTGCGGCCCACCTGGGTCATGACGGCGTGGTGCGCCAGTTGCTTGCCGCCGGTGCGCCGGTCGATCATGTCAACAACCTGCACTGGACGGCATTGATCGAATCCATCGTGCTCGGTGACGGTGGCCCACGGCATCAGCGTGTCGCCAGCGCATTGCTCAGCGCCGGAGCGAACACCCAACTCAGCGACCGCGATGGCCGTACGCCGCTGGAACTGGCCCGGTCGCGCGGTTATGACACCATGGAGCGCTTGCTGCGCAACGCGGGCGCCCGTTGACATTGATCAAGCTGGATCACTCTACAAGGAGTGCAGGATCGATTCAGCGTTCAACTTCCGCGGGATTGCATGCTGGGCGCTGGCGTCAGGAGCGCGGTCAGCGGCGAACCGCCCATTGCCTAAAATGGCCACTCCGTCCCAGAGGAGCACGACCATGCGCGTATCCGCCACACAAGCCAAGAATCGTTTCGGTGCCATGTGCACCCACGCCAAGACCGAGCCCGTGTTCGTCGAGAAGGACGGGCGAATCGACACGGTCATTCTGTCGGCAGACCAATTTGACGCGCTCAGTTTAAGCAGCTAGGGCAAGTCTCTGAAACAGCAAAAGAAGGTGTTCGATCAGACCCACAAAGTCTGGATCGAAGAACAGAACGCGCGATTCGGCCAGTTCGTCATACGCGTCCCAATCGTTCATTGGAAAATGGAGTCAACGTTTTGATTTATAAGGTTTCACCGTGCAAAATCGCAATTTGACAATAGAACGGTGAAATGCTCTACATACCGCTCTCCGATGAGGCCGCCAGGCAAACCATCGACGCCATGTCGCTGTGGCAGGAGTGCGCGCGTGTGCAGCGCCAGTACCAGGACTACGCCGCAGGCATGTACTGGAAGTCAGAAGGCCAATATGAATACCTGGTCAAGACGAAGGCACATGGCCGGCAAGAGCGCCTCGGCCGGCGCGCACCTGAGACAGAACGGATCTACAGCGAATTTCATAAACGCAAAAGCGCACTTCAACCGCGAATGCAATCGCTCCAGTCTCAGCTGGTCGTGGCGCAAAGGCTCAACCGAGCGGTCAAGGCAGGCAGGGTACCCACGATCGTCATCGATATCCTGAATGCCTTTGACGCCGCCGGACTGGCGGAGCATTTCACGGTCGTGGGGACGCACGCCTTGTACGCCTACGAAGCCGCTGCCGGCGTGCGAATAGCGCAAAAGGCGTTGGCCACCCAGGACGTTGACCTGTTGTGGGATGCGCGCAAGCGGGTTCGCTTCGTCGCAGACATGAAGCATCTGGGCAAACCCGTTCTGAGAATCCTGCAAGAGGTCGACCCGACGTTCCAGCGCAAGGAACTCCACAACGAGACCGCCATCAACGCGACAGGTTTCATGGTCGACTTCCTTCGCAGGATTCCCCAGGACGACGACCCGCATCCATCCAGACTCTCCGACGCGGACGAAGACATGTGGCCCGTGCAGGCCATTCGTGCGCACGTCCTGACCGAAGCTCCGCCATTCGAGCACGTCGTGATCGGAGCTACCGGCAAGATGGCGTTGATGCGAACTGTCTCGCCGAAAGTATTTGTGAGTTTCAAACAGTGGCTGGCGGTCCAGCCTGACCGTGATGCATTGAAATGGGGGCGGGACCAGACGCAAGCCAAAACGGTTCAGGCGCTGATGGGCGACGGACTTCTGCTCGTCCAGTAATCGACGCAGTCTGCGCACAGGGTAAGGGCGCCGCGAGCCTTGCACACATTGTGTGGTCTGCGTGTTGACGAGCCTGCATCGCCGTCCAGACCACCTGCCGGTTCACTGGGGTACCCTGCGCGCTACGGAATTCGCCTTGGGATCGGCCCGGCGGCTCATGCTGCACGCTATCGCGATGAACATGCATGTCGATATGCACATCGGCGTATATGCCGACGAGCCCAGCTCGCGTGGGCAATCGGAAGGCCGGCCAGTGGCAAATGTCCGGGCTCTTTCCGAAACAATTGTGCTGACAATTGTGCTGACATAAGTACGGTCAAGAAGGATGACAGGGTACCGGGTG
>JBBQQV010000284.1:0-4637 GCA_038215505.1 Lysobacterales bacterium | reverse complement strand
GCTTCGTCGACGGCATTTGCGGGCGCAAATGAGACGCTGAATGTGCTCAGTCGTCGCTTTAGTTGCTGTGCTGTCCGTGGTGAGTCGGTGGCCATTTGCATGGCAGGCTCGTACAGCTGATTGACCGCCAAGGCCAGGCCTCCCAGCGCGACGACCAGCACGAGGGAGGCCGCCAACCAGCGCGGCAGCAAGTGCTGACTAAGGATGCGCACGGGAGGATTGAGCAACAGGGCGAGCATAGCCGCCACCAGGATGGGCAACAGCAGTTCTGCAGCAACGTAGAAAACGCTGGTCACCGCGACGATGGCAAGAACGTTGAGGGCAGTTTGACTGCTCGGCCCCGCCGACTCCGCGCTGACGGAGGCGTCGCTTGCTACCAGCTCGGCCCCAGCCGGAGTCGTCACCGGTGGCTCCGGTTGCGGCGCGCTCGCGGGCGCGCTTTGTTCAGCGGCGATGTTGGACATCGACCGACGCGGCGACTAAGGGCTCGACAGCGGCCACAATTTCGCTCGCATCGGTCGCAGAACCGGCAGCCTCATTCGCCGCGGCTTCCGCCCGCGCCGCGTTCGCAGCACTGGCTGCGTTGATCTGTTCAATCCACGGGCGGGCGTATTCGAGCACTCGAAACGACGACAAAGCCAAGCCCAACCAGCCCGCGATATCACTTGTCAATGCCGCTTTGGACGGAGTGTCGGGTTGAGCCGCAACAGCTGGATGCTTGCGCGCGCGCGCGACGGTTCGGTTGCCGGCGAGGTGGCCTTCGAGCCAATACCCCAGCATCGCACCCGCACCCACCAGCGCCCTAGGCAGCCACTGTTTGCGCACGCGCTCGGCCAGCAGGTGTTGGCCAAGTGCGGCGGGCTCGCGGATGCGGATGGCATCGCTTTCGGCACTTGCCACTTTCGCCTTTAACGCCGCCAGACTCATGACGAAACTCCGCCATTTCCCGCCACCAACGCTGCCAGCTGCACGCGGGTGGCACGCCACTGGCACAGTGCCAACAGGCGTTTGGCCGAAAGCGCCATCAGGATTGCGGCCGTGACAGTCAGCAGCAGACAGACTCCCGCCGCAGCAGGCCAAGTGAGACCCAGCCAGACCAAGCCAGCGGCGACCAGGATCATCGCCATGAAGGAGGCCGCCACCAGTGATACGGTGGCGAGCACGGTGAGCAGCGCTGCCCGCAACAGGGCCGCTGCGGCCAACTCGAGTTCGCTGCCGGCCAAGCGGCCGACCGCAGCCAACGAGGCCTTGATCGAGCCGTATACTTGCTCGATGCTGCCGGTATCTGCGGGCGTGCTGCTCATGGCTCTGGCTTAGCTCTGGCTTAGTTGCGAATCAACTTGGAAAGCAGGAAGCCGCCGGCGATGGCGAGGCCGATGCTGGCGAGCGGACGCTCGCGCACGAATTGCTCCGAGCGCTCCAACGCCGACTTGCCTTGGTCAAGCATCGCGTTCCATTTTTTTTCGCCCTCGGCGACAACCGCCGAACCTGCGTCGACGGCCTCGCGCTTGGCCGCCGCCAGGTCCGGAGCGATCTCGGCGTAGCCGTCCTTCAGCACTTTTGTCGCCGCTGCGTTAGCGGTGGGAATCGCGTTGACGGCCTTGCGCGCCGCATCCTGGAGATGCTCACCTGCCGACTTCAAGTGCTCAGCAGTCGAGCCCAAGGTATCGGTGGTGGTGGTCGGCGCGGTGGCCGGCTTCTGGGGGGTGACATTCGGATAGGTTTGCCCAGTGGTGTTGACAGTGGTGTTCATTGTGAAGATTCCTTTCAGAGTGGGGATAGCGTGTCAGCGGAGAAGTGATGGTAGATTTAGCCTGCGCCCTATCGGGCAAAGGCGGTTGCCGATTTCCCGGCCGGTCACGTGGTGCTGGGCGAAATTACCAGCGCCATCAGGGCGGAAGGCGCTGATATAGGTGGCATTGGCCGCACCGAGCCGCTGGTCGCCGGCTGCAGGCTCGTTGCCGTTGTGGTTTGCGGCGTGACGCACCGCAGCAGCCGCAATGCGCGCAACTCCCGCGAGTCGAGGTCTGCTAAGCAAAGCGTGGTCATGGCGGATTCCAATGCGGGGGGTGGCATCGACCTTTCCGCAAGTCGCGTGCCAACGCCTAAAGCAATGGCAACCCTAAGGTTTTGCGGGATTGCGCGCGCCTGCCGCCGTGCATATGGCACTCTTCGCAGCCTCGACTCATTGCGAACTGCACGAACTCAACAACCATGCCATTAGTAAACGACCCTAACGCCCGCGTGCTCGCTATTGATGACGATCCCGACATCCTCGACACGTATCGAGCAATCGTGGAAGCCCTAGGCATGCAGTTTTCTGCCGCACAGACCGTCGAGGCCGGCCTGAAACTGGCCGCGACACGCCCGTTTGATGTCTGCCTGCTGGATCGCAACATCGGCTACGAACTGGGCACCGAGGCGGTGCCGCAGTTGAAATCGCAGGCACCCAGCCTGCGCATCATCATGGCCACCGCACATCGCGACACCGAAGCCGCGCTGGAAGCCTTACGACTGGGGGTGGATGACTATCTGGTCAAGCCATTTTCACCGGAACAACTGCGCATTGCGCTGGCTCGGCAAATCGAGACCCGCCGTTTAGCCACCCGCGTACAGGTGCTTGAGCGCGACGTGGGCAGCCGAATCAACGGCGAACCGAGCAGCGACTCGGCGCCGATGCAGCAAGCGTTGGCGATGGCCAAACAAGTCGCCCGCACTGGCGCCAATGTCCTGCTACTGGGTGAAAGCGGCACTGGCAAGAACGTGGTTGCCCGCGCCATTCATCACTGGAGTCCGCGCGGCAGCGGCAATTTCGTCACCATCAACTGTCCGTCGCTGAACTCCGAACTGCTGGAGAACGAGCTGTTCGGCCACCGTAAAGGCGCCTTCACTGGAGCGCAGGACAGCGCAGAAGGCCGGGTCGCGCAAGCGGATGGTGGCACCCTGTTCTTGGATGAGATCGGCGACTTTCCGTTGGCCTTGCAGCCGAAACTTTTGCGCTTCATCCAGGAAAAAGAATACGAGCGCGTAGGCGACGCGGTGACCCGCCAAGCCGATGTGAGGCTGGTGACGGCGACCAATCGCAACCTTGACCAGATGGTGACTGATGGTCAGTTCCGGCAAGACCTGTTCTATCGCTTGAATGTAGTGGCAATCACCCTTCCCACTTTGCGCCAGCGCCGCGAGGATCTGATACCGCTGGCGCGCGGATTCCTGCAGCGTTTTGCGAAGGACTACGGCTGTCCCGCGCGTGAGCTATCCAACGCCGCCGAGCAAGCGCTGCTGGCCTATGGCTGGCCGGGCAACGTGCGCGAGCTGCAAAACGTCATTGAACGTGCCGTGATTCTCTGCCCCGATCCCACCATCGAACTCGGCGCTCTCAACCTGGGCGCTGCCAGACCGCATCCGCTTGCAACCAGTGCGGCGGCGATTGGCAGTGAGCTGACCTTGGAAGCGCTGGAGCGCCAGCATGTAGAAGCAGTGTTGGCCAGCACCACTTCTTTGGATGACGCCGCCAAAACCTTGGGGATTGATGCGTCGACGCTGTATCGAAAGCGGAAGGCGTATGGGTTGAGTTGAGGGGTGGCGCGCCTGCGCGCGTTGGGTTTGAGCGGGCTACGTTTGCGCTTTGGGCGGAAAGGGGTTTTGGTCGCTCTTCCGGCGGTTGCCGCGATCTAGTTTTTCAGGCCGCACTCGCTTTTTTGAGGGCTTGTCGCACGGTTTCGGCCACCTCAACGGTGGCAGAAAACGTGCTGCGAATGATCAACCCTGCGATTGAACCCTGAAAAACTGGAGTCGGTCTGCGCTAAAACGGCAACCCATGGAATCAATAGTTAAAAAGCCAGCCCTTCGGCACATATCTTGCAGATAATTTCCGGTTGAACCGGCAACGCGTCCCGGCAACCACTCTTTGAGCAATTAAGCCAATGCCTGATTCTCCACCCATTACGCTCGCACGCCACAGCCTCCTGCAGCGGGCGACGCCGTGGCTGATTGCGTTTGCGGTGGTCTTCGCAGTCGCTGCTTCGGGTGCGGCGTTTCCACCCGATGTTTGGTTCGCTGAGCTGAACAAGCCTACTTGGCAACCACCCGACTGGGTGTTTGCGCCAGTGTGGACAGTGCTTTACCTGTTGATGGCTTGCAGTCTGGCGCTTTTGATTTCCAGTCCAGGCGGCTCAATGCGCCGCTTGGCGCTCGGGCTGTTTGCCCTACAGCTCTTGCTTAACGCGGCTTGGACGCCGCTGTTCTTTGGGCTGCACTCCGCGCAATTAGCTTTGCTCGCCATCTCGCTGCTTTGGCTGGCCTTGATCGGCTGCATCTCGGTGAGCTTGCGTGTGCACGCCACCGCTGGCTGGCTGTTGCTGCCGACACTGGGGTGGGTCTCGTTTGCGTTAGTGCTGAATGGCGTTATCGTCGCGCTGAACGCGTAGATCGCATCCATACGCTTGCCGGCCCGCCGATGCCCGAGACCGTCACCAAATCCCCGAACCCTTACATGCCGCGCGTTGCGTCCACTCACTTTCACTACGCGATGCTGTTTCTGGCTGCGATCGCGAGCATTACGGCGGCGATCTACAGTGCAACCACGGCCAGCACGCTGCGCGACTCGATTCTGATGGTCACGCACACGCTTAATG
>JBBQQV010000283.1:0-4646 GCA_038215505.1 Lysobacterales bacterium | reverse complement strand
AGCGTCGATCAGCTAAAGAGCAAGTTGGGCAATTCAGTGATCGTCTTGGCGGCGGCAAGCGCAGGCAAAGTGTCGCTGGTGGCAGGCGTGAGTGGGACGGCTTCTGGTCGAGTGAAAGCGGGAGAATTGGTGGCTCACGTTTCCGCGCAGATCAATGGCAAAGGCGGTGGTCGGGCGGACATGGCTCAAGGTGGCGGCGACGATGGGCCTGCACTGTTGGCTGCGTTGGCGCAGGTGCCGGACTGGATTGCTGCCCAGTTACTTTGATCGCCGAATGCGAAATCTTGTGACGGTCTTCATTGCAGGACTGCAACTGCATCGCTAGTATCGAGCCGTCATCACGCTGACCCGTTGGCGTGACGCGAAGGAATGCCGGCATCGCGGGAGGCGATGCGTAACGCGAGCAGGCGGAGGGCCTGCTCGCCAAGGAGGCGCCACATGCTCATTTTGACTCGCCGCGTGGGTGAGACTCTGGTCATCGGTGACCAGGTCACGATTACGGTGTTGGGGGTAAAAGGCAACCAGGTTCGGGTCGGCATCAATGCGCCGAAGGAAATTCCTGTGCATCGCGAAGAAATCTATCAACGCATTCAGCGCGATAGTGTGGCGGCAGCAGCGCCAGTGGCCGATGAACGTGAGGAGTCGACGCCGCGCTGAAGCAGGCACTGCGTCGCATTTGATGGGTGCGTGTGTCGAGACCCCCGGATCGAGTTTAAGCGCGGGTGGAGATCACCTGTTTACTGCGCAGAGCCCGGCCGGTAAACTTGCGGGTCTGCCGAGGCCTGACCACAGGTGAGGCAGGATTACGATGGAGTGGTGCCCGAGCGGCCGAAGGGGCTCCCCTGCTAAGGGAGTATAGGGTCAAAAGCTTTATCGAGGGTTCGAATCCCTCCCACTCCGCCACCCTAGCAGGTGGCGTTTTTCTTTCGATTCCCGGCCCGCGCGCGGTATCGCGCGGGCGTTCGGCCGAGGCACAAACCTGCGGTTTGCGAGCGCCTCGGCCTCTCCCCACTCCGCCACCCTAGCAGGTGGCGTTTTTCTTTCGATTCCCGGCCCGCGCGCGGTATCGCGCGGGCGTTCGGCCGAGGCACAAACCTGCGCTCCGCAAGCGGCCCGGCTTCGCCCGATCCGCGTATTGCACCGCACTGGCGCCAGCATGTTTCGCAAGCCGACCATGCGTGAGCGGCGCCAGCCCATACGTGTGATCCCACACCGACAAACGTCAACAAAATGCACATGCTAGGTGCGGCAGTGGCGTGACGAACTGAGTGTCATGCGGACCTCGGCGAGCCAAGGTTTCAAAGTCGCTGCTGGATTTGAGCCGACTTCTAAGCATCGAATTGAGCGGACGACAATTTTACTGGATCCGCGGATCAGATCGAATGATCTGCTTTCACCCGCCCGAGGCGACCTTCAATGGCGATGATGTACAGCCGAAAAAAAATGCTCTGGACAATCGTCATCACGGTGCTGGCCACCAGTCTCGTGCTGGTGCTGTCCTTGAACTTCGTGACCTCCGAGAAGGCTGTGGAGCGCGAGGTGGTACATCGCTATGCGGTGTCAGACCCGCAGTTCCGGCGCGAAATGTCGGTCCTGTTGGGGCCGGCTATTGTTGGCGGCAACCGCGTCAAGGCGTTGCAGAACGGTAGCGAAATTTTCCCGGAGATGCTGCGGGCCATCCGTGCAGCGCAGACGTCGATCACGTTTGAGACCTACATTTACTGGTCAGGTGAAATTGGCAAGGAGTTTTCAGAAGCGTTGGCTGAGCGCGCTCGCGCAGGGGTCGCAGTCAACGTCATCATCGATTGGGTTGGCAGCGTCAAGATGGAGCAGTCGATGCTGGATGCGATGCAGGAGGCTGGCGTGCAGCTGCATCGCTATCGCCCACTGCATTGGTACAACTTGGGCCGCATAAACAATCGCACTCACCGCAAATTGCTGGTTGTGGATGGACGCATCGGGTTTACGGGCGGAGTGGGCATCGCTGACCAGTGGAGGGGCAACGCTGATGATCCTGAACACTGGCGCGACACGCATTTTCGGATCGATGGTCCGGTGGTGGCGCAGATGCAAGCGGCATTCAATGACAATTGGATCAAAACCACCGGGCAAGTGCTGAACGGCGCGAACTACTTTCCGGCTCTGCAACCGCAGGGCGATATGGATGCACATGTGTTTGTCGCATCGCCGGCAGGCGGTAGCGAAAGCATGCATCTGATGTATTTGATGGCCATCGCCGCTTCCGCGCAATCAATCGACCTCGCGGCGTCTTATTTTGTGCCCGATCCATTACTGATCGAGGCATTGGTTGCCGCGCGTCAGCGCGACGTTCGCGTGCGCATTCTTTTGCCCGGTCCGCATATCGACTCCCTCACCGTAAAGATTGCCTCCAAGGCCGATTGGGGCGCGCTGTTGCAAGCCGGCGCAGAGATCCACGAGTATCAGCCGACCATGCTGCACACCAAACTCCTGGTCATCGATAATGAACTGGTCTCGGTGGGCTCAACCAACTTCGACATCCGTTCGATTCGGCTCAATGACGAAGCCAGTCTCAACGTCTATGACCGCGTATTTGCCAGCCAAATGACGGCGGTGTTCGAGGCCGATCTGTTGGCGGCGGAGGCCTATTCCTATGCCCGCTGGGAGAGCCGTCCCTTCCGCGAAAAGTTCGCCGAAAAGGTCATATTGCCAATCAAATCGCAGCTTTGATTGGCTGGATCTGGATCTGGATTGGTTAGGTCACAAGCGCCGAATCGGCGCACGCCGATCCCCGGCCAGCAACCAAATTAATTCCGCTTCAAACGCGATTCCGTACCACCTGACGCAATGGAGTTTTGAACATGACCACCACCATTTACGATGCTTTACGCGAAAGTCACGAGATTCAGCGCGGCTTGTTTCGCAAGCTGCTGCGTAGCAAACCGGGCAGCCAGGAGCGCGTTGATCTATTTACCCAGGCGCGCCACGAATTGGCAGCGCATGAAGCCGCTGAAGAGCGCTACCTGTATGTGCCAATGATGATGCACGACATGGGACTTGCCGCCAGTCGGCATGCACTGCACGAGCATCATCAGGTCGATGAGTTGGTGGAGGACTTGCAGGCGCTGGACTCGGAAGGCGAGGCTTGGATCGAGAAAGCCAAAGAACTGTCGCACGAAGTCCACCATCACCTGCGCGAGGAAGAGAAGAAATTCTTCCAAGTGTCCGGAAAGCTGCTGACTGATGCGCAGAAGTTGCGGCTTGGAGGCCAATATCGCCGCGATTATGTGCGAATGCACCGGCTATTGGCGGACACCTAACGCCGACGTTTTTGCATCACTTCGGCGGCACCTCGGATTCTTTTTCGCGGCGTCCGGGCTAGCCAAATCTGGAGATCGGTCCGGCGCAGAAAGGTACTGCGCCGGACCATTGGACATCAATGTCCCACTTTCAACTCAAGCCAGATCGAAGCGATCGTTGTTCATCACTTTGTTCCAAGCGACGACGAAGTCACTCACAAACTTGGCCTCAGAGTCGCCCGTCGCATAGACCTCGGCCAGCGCCCGCAGCTGCGAGTTCGAGCCAAATACGAGGTCGACGACCGTGCCTGTCCACTTCGCTGCTCCCGTCTTGCGATCAACCCCTTCCATCACTTCGTTGTCGGCGGCCGAACGCTGCCAGCTCGTATTCATGTCGAGCAGATTCACGAAGAAGTCGTTGCTGAGGGTTTGCGGGCGATGGGTGAATACGCCGTGCTGGGTCTGCCCAGCATTTGCATTCAGCACACGCAGGCCGCCGACCAGCACGGTCATCTCGGGCGCGGTCAGCTTGAGCAGATGTGCTTTGTCGACCAGCAACTCAGCCGTCGCACCTTCGGTGCCTGGGCGCGCGTGGTTGCGGAAGCCGTCGGCGACCGGCTCGAGCACAGCGAAAGACTCGACGTCTGTCTGATCCTGTCTGGCGTCGGTACGGCCCGCAGAGAAGGGCACCACCACATCGTGGCCTGCGCGCTTCGCGGCGGCTTCAATTGCCGCGCAACCACCAAGCACGATCAGGTCGGCCAAGGAAACCTTCTTGCCGTCGGTCTGGGCGCCGTTGAAGTCAGCTTGGATCGCTTCCAGCTTCGTCAGAGTTTGCGCGAGCTCGGCCGGTTGGTTGACTGCCCAATCCTTTTGCGGGGCGAGGCGAATGCGTGCGCCATTGGCACCGCCACGCTTGTCGCTGCCGCGAAAAGTTGAGGCAGAGGCCCATGCGGTGCTGACCAGTTGCGAAATCGGCACGCCAGTAGCGAGGATGCTGGCCTTGAGCGAGGCTATGTCAGTGGCATCGACCAAGGCATGATCGACGGCCGGGGTCGGGTCCTGCCAGATCAGCACTTCCGATGCCACCAGCTTGCCGAGGTAACGCGCACGCGGCCCCATGTCGCGATGGGTGAGTTTGTACCAGGCGCGGGCGAAGGCGTCGTGGAACTCCTGTGGATTGGCCAGAAAGTGGCGTGAAATCTTTTCGTAGGCCGGGTCCATGCGCATGGCCATGTCGGCTGTGGTCATCATCGGCGCGTGCCGCTTGCTTGGGTCATGCGCGTCCGGCACGGTGGTCGCGGCGGCGGGGTCTTTTGGCTTCCATTGGTTGGCGCCGGCCGGGCTCTTGGTGAGCTCCCACTCGAA
>JBBQQV010000282.1:0-4664 GCA_038215505.1 Lysobacterales bacterium | reverse complement strand
ACCCGAAGGCACCACCACCTGGAGCTATGACGCGCACGGGCGCGTGATTGCCGAGACCCAGCCCAACGGCGCGCTGATCGAGTACGCGTTTGACGCCAACGGCAATCGCACGCTGACCCGCCACACCCAGGGCAGTGAAGTCACGTCGAATCGCTACACCTTTGACGCGCTGAACCGACTGGTCTCGGCGCAAACCGGAGCAGGCACGCCGACCGTGTACAGCTACGACGCCGCCGGCAACCTCAGCGAAGAACTGCAAGGCAGCACGCGCACCGCGTATGCCTATGACGCCCTGCATCGCTTGATCGAGATCCACAGCACGACCGGCGGCGCAACGACGCAGCGCTACGCCTACACCCTGGATGCGCTCGGCCGTCGGACCAAGATTGCAGAGACCGACGCCGCCGGCGCGACCCGCGTCACCGACTATGGCTATGACGCGCTGGGCCGCCTGATCAGCGAAGTCGAAACCATCGGTGGCGTGGAAGCGCATCGCAGCGCGTACGCCTTTGATGATGTCGGCAACCGCGTGTCGATCACCGAAGACGGCATCACCCGCGCCGCGACGTTCGACGCCAATGATCGGCTGCTGACGCAAGGCGATGCCAGCTACGGCTATGACACGCACGGCAACCAGACCCGCAAGCAGGGTCCGGCGGGTGTCGTCGACTACAGCTACGACACCCGCAACAAACTGGTTGCGGCCAATGCCAGCAGTGGCCTGCAGGTGCAGTTCGATTACGACGCCGACGGCAACCGCATTGCTCGGCGCGTCAAAGCCAACGCGACGGCCAACGAAGTGGAAACCCGCTTCGTGATTGATCGCAGCTTTGGGCTGCCGGAAGTGATCGCCGAACTAAAATCGGGCGGCCAGATCAGTGCCCGCTACCTGCACGGCTACCACCTCATCCAGCAGAGTGAGACGGTCGGGGCCAACAGCGTGCTGCGCTATCCGCTACGCGATGGGCTGGGATCGAGCCGCTATCTGGTCGATGCCGCCGGCGCGGTCACCGACGCGATCCGCTTTACGCCGTGGGGCGAGACGCGTGCACATGACGGCGACGCCGAACTGAGCCACCGGTTTGCGGGCGAGGTGTGGGAGGCGAGCCTGGGCCTGAGCTACAACCGCGCCCGCTGGATGGATCCGGGGACGGGGAGGTTTACGCAGGCGGATGTCTACATGGGCAACGATGTTGATCCGACATCGCTGCACAAGTACGTCTACGCCAACCTCAATCCCGTCAACGGGGTTGACCCGAGCGGCTACCTCACGCAGCAGGAAACAACTGTCGCTGCGCAAGTTAGCGCGACATTAACCGTCATGGCGATTCCGTTCTTTCTCAGTGCTAATGCAGCGATTGATAGCCACCTAGATTTCCAGACGGCGAAGTACATGGCAGGCATAGACGCGCGTTTGCAAAGGCGCAGTAATCAGGAGCGGATTTCGGTCATCTACTACGGCCAAGATGTCTCTTCGGTGACGGCGCACCTTGCGCTTGCACAGAGCGAGCGTGGCGCGCCGCCGGTGTTGTCGAAGCGCGCGGGGCCAGAGCCGGATCGCAGCTGGTATCGAAACCTTGACGCCTGTAAGGGCAAGACAGGTGGTGGCACTGGAATGGAGTGCGACGAGTATCCGTTTGCTTCAACTGACCAAGGCGGTCGGTTCGCCGCAAACGGTCTCTTTGCTGGGATAGGCGTTTCACTGATGCCAGTTCCTGCGGCCCACAACAACAGCGCAGGAATCAAGTTGAAGCGCTTTTACACTGAATGCGGCATCTCTGCCTCTTCCTCTTCCCCACAAAAGTCGTGGTTTGCAGTGATTCCGATGCCGACCTTCCCGATGACAGAGTGGCAGTGCGCCAAATGACCCGGAGTTGGAATGCTTACGATTGAGCGAGCTAGAGAGCTTCTGCACGCGTTGGATCGGGGAGCCTTGCAAATCATCCGGTCCGCTGAGATTCATCGACTAAATGACGCCGAACAGGCCGTGCAAATGAAAGGCAGCGCGCTGCGAGGACCTGCGTCTGCAACGGAATTGACTGTTTTGTCCGACCGGAGATTGCAATCGGTTCCGGATGAGGTTCTTTGCTTGCTGCAGGTCAGCAATGGGTTCTTGCTTCCGGCGCTAGACACAGAATCAGTCTGGTTCCTTTCCGCCGCCGAAATCGACCTCTATCGCACTGTTCATTCCGATGATTTTGCAATGTGGGAATCAGAGCTTCAGGGTGTATTGGACGTACACCTGATGGCGCTAGCGCCAAACGGGAGTGAGCCACTGGAACTGCCCACCATCGGCTTGTTGCGGAACGCACTCGCGCTGAGTCAGAAAAGTGGTAGCACAACGCTACTCGCCTGCCCAACAGGATCGACGTGGAACTATTTGATTCATTCCGCACATCGTCAAACAACCCTGTTCGGCTCGTTGGAAGCTCTGCTGGAATATGAAATCAAGCGCTCGTTGTCATCGTTGCGAGAGTCGCTAGAGGTTGACAACTGAAGCGAGGCAAGGGGCGACACCCGAGAGCCTGTTTCAACCTGCCGCTTCCTGCTCGGTAACGATTTCTGCTGCGCGCGAAGCTCACATCACCAACCGCATCACGACGCACAGCGCGGCGAGCGGCGCCAAGACGAGGCGTCCGAAAAAGTCGAGGGCGAGCATGAGGTGGTGTTTGTGGTCCTCGGGCATGGCGACCCAGCGGCGTGCGCTCCAGGTGGGTGGCCCGACCAGGGCGAGGTAGGTGAGCGGCAGCAGCGAGAACAGCACGCTGTAGAGCAGCACGAGGACGAGCGCGCTGATCAGGTAAAACGCGCTGGCGATGGCGGCGAGTTGCAGCGGGCTGCTGTCGATGAAGACGTGGGCCCAGGGCGGTAGGCGAAACAGGGCCACAAAGGGTTCCACGCTCCAAGTGCCGAGCAGCAGGCGGTTGAGCCCGAGCGCCAGCCACGGGGCGACGGTGGGCCAGATCAGCATGGGCCGAAAGAGTTGCCGAACGGTGCGTTGCGGGTCGATCCAGAAGTCGAGCGAGCACCAGATCAGGAACAGCCAGACCCCGGCGATGGCGAGTGGCGGCGGAATCGGAGCCGCGTGTGATCCCAGCAGTGCCCACGTGAAGCAGACGCCGAAAATGCAAGCGCAGCCGATGCCGGCCCAGCGCCGCAGGTGGCGGAAGTCGTGTTCGAGACCGACCTCGGCGCGCCAGTGCAGGGCGCGGCGAAAGCGATCCTGGAAGGAGCGTGTGGCGGCGGTCTTGTCGAACTGCTCGCGGCGAAACCACGGATGGGAAATGGCGGTGCACAGCGCCGCCAGCAGGCCCAGCACGGCTGCAATCAGGAGCATGAGCCGCTCTGGCTAGGCGGCGCGCGCGCGGCGCGTAGGCTTGATTTGGGCCTTGCCGACGACGCGATCAATGCGGGCGCGCTGGACCAAGCCGTCCATGACACGAATCAAGGCACGTTGATCTTCGTCGGGCAGCTCATCGAGCTGGCGGACGAGTTGGTGCAGGTCGTGGTTATGAATCAACGGCTGCGTTTGCGGATCGGCGCGGCCGACCAGTTCGTCGAGATTGACCTGCAGGATGTCGGCGATGCGGATCAGCATGTCGAGGTGCGGCGTGTTGCCGCCGCGCTCCCAGCGGTTGTAACTGCGTGGTGCCATGCCGAGCAATTCGGCCAGCCGTACCTGGGTGAGCCCACGCTGCTCACGGAGCTGGCGTAGGCGTTCGGCGAAGGCGTGCATATCGAGCGGCAGGGTGATGGGGTCGAGCCGCATGGTAGGGGCCGCTTCTGTATGGCTTGCGCTAGATAGCAACATATGTCTATCGTATAAGTCAATGTACTTGCTATTGACGGGTTTTCACCCGAAGGAGCCCACGCCATGCCCCGCCTCCCCGATTCCGAGATCGAGCAGCTGAAGTTGCGGGTGCCGTTGCTGGCCAAGGTCGAGTCCGCCGGAATTGCGCTGAAGCGCCACGGCCGCGACTGGATCGGGCGGTGTCCGATGCACGATGACAAAACGCCGTCGCTGGTGATCTCGCCGAAGTCGAACCTGTGGCATTGCCTGGGGGCGTGTCAGGCGGGTGGGTCGGTGATTGATTGGGTGATGCGGTTCGAGGGCGTGTCGTTTCGTGCGGCGGTCGAGCAGTTGCAGCGGGAGGTGGGCGCGGGGGTGAGCGATGCGCCGAGGGTGACAGCGACCACGCAGGACGCGACGAAGGCGGCGCCGCCGATTCCCGTTTTAGCCGCCGACGCGCAGGACGATCAGGCGTTGCTGGGTAGGGTGATCGATCACTATCACGCCACGCTGCTGGCGAGTCCGGAAGCGCGGGCGTATCTGGCCAAGCGTGGGCTCGATGATGCGTCGCTGATCGCGACGTTTCGCTTGGGCTCTGCGAACCGGACGCTGGGACTGACGCTGCCGGGGGCGGAGGTCAAGGCCGGTGCAGCGATCCGGGGCCAGTTGCAGCGGATCGGGATACTGCGCGCGTCGGGGCATGAGCATCTGGCCGGTTCGCTGGTGGTGCCGGTGATCGGGTCGGATGGCGCGATCAGCGAGGTCTACGGCCGCAAGCTGCGCAGCGATTTGCGGGTGGGCACGCCGCTGCATTTGTATCTGCCCGGTCCGCATCGGGGCGTGTTCAACGAGGTCGGTTTGATCGGGCAGGAGG
>JBBQQV010000281.1:0-4720 GCA_038215505.1 Lysobacterales bacterium | reverse complement strand
CTTGCAAACGCGCTTGCGTGTCGAGTTCCAACCGATCAGCGAGGCTGTTTGAGGCGACGCTTGAGCCCATGTCAAAACAATCCATGTCCAAACACTCTTCGACCACGCGCGGGATGTCGAGGAAAGCGATTTTGCCCTGAAGGAAGGCTGAAACGGCGACTTCGTTGGCGGCGTTCAACACTGTGCAGGCGGCGACGCCAGCGCGCAATGCGCGGTAGGCGAGGTCGAGGCAGGGGAAGGCGATTCGATCTGGTGCTTCGAAATCCAAGCGACCAAGTTCAATCAAGGACAACGAGGCGACACCTGCATCGATACGCTCAGGCCACGCCAAGCCGCAGGCGAGCGCAGTGCGCATATCTGGCAGACCCAGCTGGGCAAGCGATGAGCCATCGGCGTAGTCGACCAGCGAGTGGACGATGCTTTGCGGATGTACCACCACTTCGATGGCATGCGCCGGCGCGGCAAACAACCAATATGCCTCGATAACTTCCAGCCCCTTGTTCATCAAGGTGGCCGAGTCAACCGAAATCTTCTGTCCCATCGACCAGCGCGGATGCTTGCAGGCCTGCGCCGGGGTGACATGGGCCAAGGCCTCGCGCGTCCAGCCGCGAAAGGGCCCGCCTGAGGCGGTGAGTTGAATCCGCCGAACGCCAGCACGCCCCGCAGCATGCAGTGCCGGGACCGGCAGACATTGGTAGATCGCGTTGTGCTCGCTATCGATGGGCAACAATTCGCAGCCATTGGCCAACACCGCCTGCATCAGCAGGTCGCCCGCAACGACCACTGCCTCCTTGTTGGCAAGCAGCAGCCGCTTGCCGGCATTTGCAGCCGCAAGCACTGCCGGCACGCCGGCGGCACCGACAATGGCGGCGATGACCGTATCGAACTGGCTGGCAGCCGCGACTTCGACCAAAGCGTCCGCCCCGGCATGCGCGCGCGTTGCCAGCCCGGCCTCGCGCAGGCCTTCAGCCAAGGCCCGAAAGCCGGCAGGATCGGCGATCACCGCGTCATCAGGTCGATGCTGCCGACACAATCCGAGCAACTGTTCCACCTGTGAATGGGCGCTGAGCGCGCCGACCCGGAAGCGATCGGGATGACGCTCGATCACGTCCAACGCGCTGGCCCCGATCGAGCCTGTCGCACCGAGCACGGCAACGGTTCTCATGACAGGCGCATCAGCCATCACAAACCCAACAGCATCTTGCCAACCACGAATACGGGCAAAGCGGCGACCACACTGTCGATTCGATCAAGCACGCCACCATGCCCTGGAATCAGCGTGCCAGAATCCTTGGCGCCGGCTTGGCGCTTGATCAGACTCTCGAACAAGTCGCCAACTACCGAGGCCAGCGCCACTACTAGGGCCAAACCCATCAATACTGGCACGCGAGACCACGCAAGACCGAGTAGCGGTGCCGCTGGAATACAGATCAAGCAAGCGCCGACCAGACCGCCCCAAAAGCCTGCCCAGGTCTTTCCGGGGCTGATGCGCGGCGCCAGCTTGCGCCCGCCTATGCGACTGCCCGCGAAGTAGGCAAACGTGTCGGCGGCCCACACCAGCATCAAACCGAATAGCGCCCAGCGAGGCCCCAATGGGCCGTCGGCGTGCAGCAGGGCGATCGCGCACCATGCGGGAACCACCATCATGCTGCCGGCGAACAGTTTGAGCGGCTTTCCTGACGGACCGCTCGCGAAACCGGGTCGCCACAACCACAGACAGACCAGCAACCAGCTGGCGGCTCCGGCGGCGGTGACGACCATGAACGCCTGCGGCCAGCCGCGTAAAGCCAGCACTGCCATCAAGCCAACGTTGAGCAACAGCACCGCCGCTCTCGCCGGGCGAGCGCGGATATCGATGAGACGTGTCCATTCCCATAGAGCCAATAACAGGGCGATGGCGAGCACCGCCATGAACCAGACTGTGGGCGCCAACAGGATCAAGGCGATCGCGAGGGGCGCCAGCACGCTGGCCGTGATTACCCGTTGCTTCACTGGCCTGGCCTCGTGCGCAATTGCTCGCTGGTCATGCCAAATCGGCGCTCGCGACGAGTGAACTCGGCAACCGCCGCATTCAAGGTGGTTTCATCGACGTCGGGCCACAGCGTGTCGCTGAAATACAGTTCACAGTAGGCGAGTTGCCAGAGTAGAAAGTTGCTGATGCGTTGCTCGCCGCCGGTGCGAATGAACAGATCAGCTGCAGGCAAATCGGCCAAAGTCAGATAGGGCGCCAAGCTGGTCTCGTCGATGCTGTCGATGGCCACTTCAGCATTGGCGACCGCCTGCGCGACCCGTCGACAGGCTTGGGCAATATCCCAGCGACCGCCATAGTTGGCAGCAATGGTCAGATTGAGACGAAGTCCCGCTTGGGTTACCCGCTCGCCGCGGATCATCCGCTGCTGCAGGTCGGCGCTGAACGCAGAGCGATCACCAATAAATCGCAAGCGAACACCGCGTCGTGCCAGCTCATCGACTTCACGGTCCAGCGCCCGCATGAACAACTGCATCAGTGCGCTGACTTCATCAGCCGGGCGCCGCCAGTTCTCGCTGGAGAACGCGAACAGGGTCAGGGCTTCGACGCCTTGGAGCAGACACCAGTCAATACAGCGATTGACGGCGCGCGCACCGGCGCGATGGCCGATGGTGCGCGGGCGCATTCGGGCTTTTGCCCAGCGTCCGTTGCCATCCATGACGATGGCAATGTGGCGGGGGCCGCTGCGTACTTCGCTCAGTGCAACAGGAATGACTGCGCTCACGCGGGTGTCAAATCGCGTGCTCAGACCGACATCAACTCATCTTCTTTGTGCTTGACGACGCCATCGACTTCTTTCACATGCCGATCAGTCAGCTTCTGCACGTCAAGTTCGGCGCGACTCTCTTCGTCTTCGGTGATCTGCTTGGTCTTCAATAGTTCCTTGACCTGCTGCATCGCATCGCGACGAATATTGCGAATCGCCACCTTGGCGCTCTCACCTTCGTGGGAAACATGTTTGGACAGCTCGCGGCGGCGATCTTCGGTCAACGCAGGCAGATTGATCCGGATCAACTGACCGGAGGTGTTGGGAGTAAGCCCCAGATCTGAAGCGAGAATGGCTTTCTCAACCGCGCTGACCATGTTCTTTTCCCATGGCGCGATGTTGAGGGTGCGGGCATCGGCAATGGTGACGCTGGCGACTTGCGACAGTGGCACATCGGAGCCGTAATAGTTGACCTTGAGATGATCGACCAAAGCCGTGCTCGCGCGACCGGTGCGCAGTTTGGTCAGATCATGGCGCAGCGCTTCAACGCTCTTCTGCATGCGTGTTTGCGCGTCGGACTTGACGGTATCGAGCCTGATGGGTTCGGCCATGGTGTGCTCCAGCAACGGCAAAGAAGTCGAGAATCTCAAGACGAGAATCTCAAGACGAGAATTATAAGCGTGCGCTGGTGCTTGGCACGAACGCACGAGGACAGCAGTGGTGCGCGTCCGGCCTCAGCTGACCAAGGTGCCGATGGACTCGCCACAGACGATCCGCATCAGGCTGCCCGGTCGGCTCATGTCGTAAATGCGCAGCGGAATACTGTAGTCACGACACAGCGCGAAGGCAGCGGTATCCATGACCTTCAAATCGCGGGCGATTACGTCGTTGTAGGTCAGCGATTCGAAGCGCGTTGCATCCGGGTGATGCTTGGGGTCGCGGTCGTAAATGCCGTCAACTTTGGTCGCCTTCAGCAACAAGCCGGCTCCGATTTCAATCGCGCGCAGGGCAGCGGCAGAGTCGGTAGTGAAGAACGGATTGCCGGTGCCGGCAGCAAAAATCGCGATGCGATTTTTTTCAAGATGGCGAATGGCTCGCCGCCGGATGAAGTCTTCGCATACCTCATTGATTTTCAGCGCGCTCATGGTTCGCGCGACGCCGCCGAGTTGCTCGATGGCATCCTGCAGCGCCAATGCGTTCATGACCGTCGCCAACATGCCCATGTGATCGCCGGTGACACGATCCATGCCTGCCGCAGCCAAACCCGCGCCGCGAAAGATATTGCCGCCACCGATCACCACGCCGACCTGCACGCCGATGCGGCTGACGTCCAGCACTTCACGACCCAATCGGAACAGCACTTCCGGATCGATGCCGTAATCCTCGCGGCCCATCAGCGCTTCGCCACTCAGTTTGAGCAGGATGCGCTTGTACTTGGGTGCGCCGGTCGGGTTGATCGCTGCGGTGGTGCTAAGCGGGTTGGCACTCATTGGATCGATGCTCAAGGTTGGATCGAAGCTCAGTGGGTCGTTGATGATCACGGTCGGCGCATCCAGCGAGCCAAGGATCATGCGAACCGGCGGCAGTTTAGCGAAAGGGATGTGAGCCGCCCAAATCGCCAGATCCGCTGTTCAGACTCGGAATAGGTCAAACAGCCGGTCGCAGATACGCCGAGGCCGCGGTTTTCCGCGGCCTCGGCGGCGCTCACATGTGCATCAGACTCAGGCCAGGCCAGCCTGCTTCATGACTTCCGCCGCATAGTCTTCGACCACTTTTTCGATGCCTTCACCGACTGCCAGGCGCTGGAATCCGATTACGTCGGCACCTGCGGCCTTCAGCGCGGCTTCGACGCTCTGGTCGGTGTTCAGCACGTAAGGCTGACCGTAAAGGGTGACTTCGTTGATGATCTTGTTCATCTTGCCGCTGATGATCTTCTCAAGGATTTCGGCCGGCTTCGAGCGGTCCTTGTCGGACATCTTGGCGAG
>JBBQQV010000280.1:0-4731 GCA_038215505.1 Lysobacterales bacterium | reverse complement strand
AAGCAGCCGCGCGGGAGCGCGGCCCTCCGAGCGCTTTGACGAGGGCGCCGCACATTGGAGGGCGCCGCACATTGGAGGGCGTCGCTCTTTGGAGGGCGTCGCTCTTTGGAGGGCGTCGTTCTTTGGAGGGCGTCGTTCTTTGGAGGGCGTCGCTCCTGCGGCGCTGCTTTTCACGGCAGCTGTAAGCGCCGACCAAACAGCATCGCGCCTGCCGACCATCCTACAAATCTGCGGCGATCATCCAAACACCGGCGACCATCATGCCGCCGGAAAGCATGGCCCATACAAGGTTTCTGCGTTGCCCGCGAGGCATGCCCGAGAAGGTCTCGCGGAGTGCCCACACCAGCACGAACAACAGCAGCAATATCGCGATGGATCGTTGCATGGCTGATTGCTCCTAGTTTGCGACGGGACAAGCGAGTTTAAGTGGCTTGACCAGCTCCGTTTGCTTGGTGCTGCAAGCGCTCTAAGGGATGCATCCGGGGCGACCTTGTGACCCCAAGTTACTCGACGCAGCCGAGCAAGCTCAAATAAACATTGATTAGCCGAACAATTGACCGCCCGCCCTGAGCTATCGAAGCCTGTCCTGAGGTACCGAAGGGGGCGAACCGAGCCTCAAGGCCGTCGCCCATGGTTCGATGCCTACCCATGAACACTATCCTGCATGAGGCACTTGTGGGAGCGGCGGAAGCCGCGATTCGATTCGGCGACGAAGCACATCGCGGTTTCCGCCGCTCCCACAAAGGCCGAGATGGAGGCCTACACACTGCCGCTAGGGTTCATGGGCATAACCCGGCAAACGCGGGCGCGCAGTTTTCTCGCCGAGAACAGTCTAAACAATGTGCGTGGGAGCAAGCTCGGCTCTACCACGCCCACACGCTTTGGCCAGCAGAGCTTGCCCCCCCTGCTCTCAAAGCGCCCAATTCAAAAGTCCCAACTGGCACCCACACTCCATTGTGGCTCGGCATAGTCCAGCAACAACACGCCACTAGGCGGCTGCGACACGATATGCACAAGGGGTTCATCCAGCAGATTGCGCCAACTCGCCGTCAGCCGTAGACCTCGCACCGCCGTCGGTGCAAATTCCAAGCCCAGATTGACCGAGTCATAGCCAGGGTGAAATCCCTCTTGGCCGCGATCAGCGCGGCGGCCGACGTGATTCCAGTGCAGACCGGCTGACCACTGCTCGCTGAGGGTCGCGAGCAAGGCAAGGTTGCCCAAGGATTCGGGCTGGGCCAAGCTGGGGCCGCCTTTCTGCGGCGGCTGACCGGGTGTCATCACGATGCTGCGGTCGTCGCTGGCGTTGGCGGTTGACCACGTTGCGGCCGCTTTGAATACACGACTGAAGCGATGGGTCAGCTCGGCTTCCACGCCACGGCTGCGTATCTCCAGGCCGCGACCAAACGCAGGTGTGCCACGCGGAAAAATCATGTCGCTCACTACTGCGGTGAAGGCAGTGAGCCGAAACACGCTGTCAGCCGTGCGAAAGATATAGGCCAGTTCGCGGGTTTCAACGCGCTCAAACGGTGTTTGTGTGGGCGGCGGCCCGCCTTCGTAGAGCTCGATGTAGGTCGGTGAGCGAAAGCCTTCTGCGTACTGTGCCTTCAACAGGTGGCGCTCTCCGACTTTCCACAGCAGCGCGACTCGCGGTGTCCAGGCTTGGTCGATGGCTTCCACATCGTCGTAGCGCAGGCCACCCGTGAGTTGCAGGCGCTCGCTGAAATCAAACTGGTCCTGCAGCGTCAAGGCCAAGTGCTGGCGCGATTCGCTGATCCTTGGCCGCTCGCGATTCTGTGGCAGGAAGGCATCGTCGATCCGCTGCTCGGCCACCTGCAGTTGTGCCAACAACAGGTGCGCGCCAAAACGCTGCACAGATTCGCCGCCAGCTTCCAAGCGCGAGCCGTCAAAGCCCGCGACGCCGCGATCAAAGTCGCTGCCGTTGTATTGCAGCCATACGGCGCGATGTTGCTCAGCATCCTGCTGCCATTGATAGCGCGCCTGCAGCACCCGATTAGCCTCGTCCTGCTGTCTTGGCATCAGTGCGTTTGGCGGCGGTGGCGGCTGCCCGGGGCGGCCAGTGGCGCGCGCAGAGCCATCGGATTCACGCTCGACTCCTGCGGCTCTCAGGCTGAACCCGCCGGCGGTAAGCCCCAGACTCAGATACTGTCGCGACTCATCGTTGGGAAGCGAAAACGGCGCGTCGTAGCGATCACTTGACCAGGTCGACAGGCTGCCATCCAGCTGCACCGGCCCGTCATCCGCACCCGCATTAAACGCCCACACGCCGCTGCGGCGACCACCCGAGCCGGCAGTCGCTGCCAGCGAATTGACATCCCGGCGAGTGACGATGTTGACCAGCCCCATAAAGGCAAAATCCCCGTGAATGCCTGAGCCCGGCCCACGAATCACCTCGATCCGTTCGACTTGCTCAATGGGCATCAACAGGATGGCGCTGTTCTGAAACGCGGTCTCGCGCGAAATCGGAAGCGAATCCACCAACACCTTGACGTTGCCGCCATTGAAGAAGAAATCGATGCTGCGCGCACGAATGGTGGCGGAGCCAAAAGGATCACGATTGACCTCCAGTCCGGGAATTTGCGCGATCGCATCGAGCACACTGCGAGCACCCAGCAGGCGCGCCTCATCGGCATGCAGCACGCTGATGATCCCCGGTACGTAGTCGGCGTTCTGCTTGCTACGGGTGGCAAGCTCGGTTTCATCGGCCAGCAAGTCGAGCAGCTCCGCCAAGTCCTCTTCTTCAGCCGCCGGGGCGAGCGTCGACCCCACCAGCAGCGCCGCCGCCAAGCCCAAGCGAGCGGCGCGCAATGGGCGGCAGATCAGCGTCATGACGGTTCTCCTTGGCTGTACACATCGACTGGCAACGCATGGTCGAGCCGGTGGTAGCGAGCCCGCGCGCGACCACCGCGTTTGGCCTCGTAAAGCAATCCATCCACCTGTTCCATCACGGTGGCACTTTTGAGACTGGGATGAGGCCGCACATCAAACGCGCCAAGACTGATGCTCACATATTCGCCTGCGCTCGACTTGGCATGCGGCAAGCGCAAATTGCGCACCGCCGTCAGCAGCCGAAAGATCGCTGCGGTGCCGTTGTCACTGCTGGTCAAGATGGCGAACTCTTCGCCACCGTAGCGCGCCACCAGATCATCCGCACGCCCCAAGGCCTTTTGCAGCGCCGTGGCTATCTGGCGCAAGCACTCGTCGCCCGCACCATGGCCATAGTGATCGTTGAACTGCTTGAAGTGATCGACATCCGCGAGCATCAGGGTCAAACCGCTGCCGGCACGCATGGCCAGCCGCCAACGTCGCTCAAGTTGCTCATCAAAGCGGCGCCGGTTGGCAATGCCGGTGAGTCCGTCCAAAGCAACCAGGGAAGCCAAGCGATCACGCTGCTGTTTCAGTTCGACATGGGTGCGCACCCTCGCCCGCACGATGGCCGGTCGGATCGGTTTGGTGATGTAGTCGACCGCGCCGGCCGCCAAGCCCGCTTCCTCGTCCGCCAACTCGCTCATCGCGGTGACGATGATGACCGGTATTTCGCGACAGATAGGGTCTTCTTTGAGCGCCGCCAGCACCGCGTAGCCATCGATGGTCGGCATTTGCAGGTCGAGCAGGATCAAGTCGACCGCAAATTCGGCAGCCAGCCGCAGGGTGTCTTCGCCACGCGTCGTGCAGCGCACATCGAAGTGCTCGGCCAGCGCCTCGGCCAGCACACGCACGTTGATCGGCTCGTCGTCGACAACCAAGACACGCGGCAAGACAGACTGGTTGCGCGGCTCGCTCATGGCGGTGTTTCGCATGAGGATGCCTCCTCAAACAAGGTTTTCAATGCAGCCAAATGCGTTTGCGCGGCAGCAAAATCGAGCCGATCCAGCGCCCCCCGCAACTGCCGTAACGCTGGCCAGTCGGCCACGTCCAAGGGCACCGCATCGAGCAGTTTGAGGGCATCAAACCGCTGCTCACTCAAAGCCTTGGCAAGCGCGTCGAGAAAAATGCCCGATTGCCAATCGGCACGTTTGGGCGGTGCCGCGAGGTTGGCCAAAGGCAGCGGAAATGCCTGAAGTTGATCGAGTGCCACTTGCAGGGCTGCCAAGGCTGGCTGCGCGGGGAGGGCTTGATCCAAGGCCTGCTCAAGCTGCTGTGCGGCGTCGGCGAGCGCAGTCGCTCCGAGTGTCGCCGCAGCGCCCTTGATTGCATGCGCGCGCGCTGCCGCCGCGCGCAGTTCACCTTGCGCGCAAATTTCAGCCAACTCGCGCGCAGCGTGCTGGTAGCGCTGTCGGAACTCGTCAAGCAAGCGCCACAGCAAGGCGTGCTTGCCATTGAGTCGGGCGAGTGCTGAGGCGACATCCAACCCCGGCCAAACGGGCAGCGTCGAGGTGCCAACGGCTGTCGGTGCCGATGCGCGAACTGGCTCGACTGCCGCGAGCCGAAGCCAGCGCGCCAATATCCGCCAAAGATCGCGCTCTTCGATTGGCTTGCTTAGATAGTCATCCATGCCTGCGGCCAAAAAGCGCTCGCGATCCGACGCCATCGCGTGCGCGGTGAGGGCGATCACGGGCGTAGCGGCCGTCGCCGGGTCGTCCTTGATGCGGCGCGTCGCCTCCCAGCCGTCCAGCACGGGCAGGCTCATGTCCATCAGGATCAGGTCGGGGCGCTCTGCCTGGGCGACCGCGACGCCCTCGCCGCCATCAACGGCGGTCAGCACGTCGTAGC
>JBBQQV010000279.1:0-4767 GCA_038215505.1 Lysobacterales bacterium | reverse complement strand
CGCATACGCCGCTGGTCGAAGAAATCAGTCAACTGCTGGACCAGGGAGCCGATCTCACGTCGGCGGTTGAGCAGTTGATGCGGGCAAGTGGAATGCTAAAAGGCGAGGTCGCGGATGCGCTCAAGGCGCGCATCCTCGGCATTCCGGAGGTGCGCAGCGCGCTGGAAAAGTTGCAAGGTCTAGGACTGATTGTTGAAGACGCCGGCGAGCAGCACGTCGCCTTGACCCGCTTGGGCGTGGCCGACAAGTCCACGAAACTCGAACTCAAGGCGAGCGGCGGGGAGGAACCGGGGTCACGTCTTGTATTGCCAGAACCGGGGTCACGTCTTGTATTGCCACATTCCTTCAGGACTTGCCCCGGTGATAGCGAGTTAATCGGAGCTTCTACGGCTTTTGGCATCAATCGCGCGCACGGGGTCGCGTCTTGCATTGCAACTTTGCTGCCCTCGACGACGTGATCGTCACCGATCACCCACCGTCCGGCCTTGTGCTGGGCGTTGTCGTCACTGCCTCAGGGACTCATCCTGCTCAATGCCGGCCTGCCTGAGGATGGCTCGCAGCGTGCCCTCGGGCGTGTCGCCAGCTTGGTCCGCGCGCGCGCGCGTACCTTGCCCTGCGATTGCGCGGATGCTGGCGGCGTGGTCGTCCGGCGTGCCAATGGATCGCTTACTGTATGAGCTTCCCACTCGTTGCCGGACGAACGACGAGACGTCGCGGATGGCCTTCGCATAACCGACGGCGGTTACGGTCACGCTTGATCTCGTTTTGGTCATGCTGCGTCTACTCCTAAACGTCCGTGTGCAGCTTTTTCTTTCGAGCGGCATCGCAGTGCAAGGGCTAGCAACACTAGGCCGGAAACGCAGCTGGCGAATCGAGCAGCGAGTCTCGATGTTGGTGTTTCAAACCTTAGTTCGAGATTTGACGAGTCGGTTGGATTCAAGGCGACTTCCAGAAGACCGCGTTGATCGCACCCTAACGGTGCGGGCTGTCCATCGAGATACGCTTGCCATCCCGGATAGCACGCGATGCCGAGGCCAACTGATCCAGCGGCGTCAACCTCAATTCGCCAGCGCAAGGCAGCAGCGGGCGTGACTCTGATGCTTGGCGAGCTGCCGCGTGCTGCGGGTGCTGAATCAGCGAGTTCGAGTTCGCCGTGAGTGGCCGCCAACAGGCGTGGCCGATACTCCGGTGTCGCACGAGGCGCTGAGTGTGTCGCCCACGTCGCGTCGCCAGCTGTCGTGTGGGGTCGTGGCGGTAAAAGGCTCCCAGCGTCGTATAGCAAGGCTCCGTACCCAAGTGCCGACACCATACCCACGATCCCGATCCAGCGCCATGATGCGGCGCGCGGCGACATTGAAGCGGCAAGGGCCAGCGACATACAGATGGCAGCCATCGGAAGCCAGCGCCAAGGAAACTGAAGCACTTGAATGGGCCAAAATGCCGCATACACGGGCGCGGAGATTGGGGACGTCATCGCAATACAAGCGGTTCCAGCAGCCACGGCGGCCCAAGTACGCGACCTGCTTGAGATGTCGGAAACTCGAGCTATGTATAGGGCGGCGGCAGCGAACACTAAAAGCGCGACTGCTGCTATTGCCAAAAACCGGTAGTCGAGACGAAATCCGTCGCTCGGACCACTCAAACTGAAAAGAAAATTGCTGGTCCAGTTGAGATTGCCAACGGTCGCAGCATCAATCGAAATCAGTGACAGCTCTGTCAGCGACGGCCACAAGGGAGCTAACGCTAATCCCACGCCCAGTGTGAGCCCGCCGATCAACACACATGCAAGTTTTTTTACAGATTCGGTCTTCGCGATTGCGAGCGACAGCGCAAAGACGCAGGCGATTAGACCGGTCATCAGCATGCTCAGCAGATGTGTCCAGCCGATTAGGCCAAAGGCGAGCGAGACCGTTGCAATGCGCCGCCGTGTGCTGCACTCGCTGGCCAACAGACCGTGCAGAACCCATGGAAATGCGGCCAGCGCGAGGCTGGCCCCCATCATGTGGACCCGAAATGTGACGAATAGAATGGCGGGCGTCATCGCGGTCACCGCCGCTAAGCCAGCGGCCAGTGCAGGTGTCGTGACGAGGCGAAAAAGGCGGTAGCAAGACCCGTAGAGAAGGACTAAGGCCGCCAGTTCAGTCAGTTCGAGCGCCGCCACAGAACTGTCGGTTAGTGCGCGGAAGGCGGAAGCAAGCCAATACGCAAGCGGCGGGTAAAATACGAACACCGGGGCTCCGCGACCACCGTCTGCTTCTGCAAGCCACTGCGGCCATAGGGTTCCTAAAGCCATTTGTTGATAGAAGCCCTCGATCCATGCGCTATGAAGCGCCCAGTCGTAGGCGCGGATGACACCCGGACGGAAGGCTTGAACACCAAGCACCAGCAGCACGACAGTGAGGCCGAGAAGGGGAGCCGCATATCGAAACGCTTGTTGTGCGGACGGGTTGGCGTTTCGGGAGTTCAACGTCTGATGCACAGGCGCGCCTCTAAGTCACAGTTGATAGGCCATGAATTGCTCACACTCAACAAAGTTGCCGAGGCGATGAGCCCTCGCGCAGCGAACCGAGTAGGTGAGCAAGCTAGCAGCAGACGCCAGCGGGTGCGCAACGAATATCAAGCGCAGCCAAGCTTTCGCGGTTGGTCAGGGACTTTATCCAAGCGTCGTCGTTGGATTTGCGCGCGATAGCCTGAAAAAGTGGTTGTTATGGCCACAGTTTGACTCTAACCTCCTCAAACAAGCGATGGGTTGACCTTGCCGGGGGGCGGGGATCGCGAGTTGGGGGATGCC
This sequence comes from Lysobacterales bacterium, assembly GCA_038215505.1. GTDB lineage: Bacteria > Pseudomonadota > Gammaproteobacteria > Xanthomonadales > Xanthomonadaceae > JANNWF01. The sequence goes on along the minus strand of JBBQQV010000279.1, from coordinate 1,976 downwards.
GCCGACAGGGTGGCGAGAGTAGCTGAATCAGGGGGGTTGTTTGATCACATTGGTCGAGAGGCTGCTTGCGGCCGCTCTGTGCACACTTTTTGCCGGATTCTGCGGCTCGGCTGCATGGGCGCGCGGCAAGCCGGAGGGTCTTGAGCTAGTCGAGTATTCGACTCAGGCAGCCGTATTCAAACGCGGTGATGTGTTGCTCTTGATCCGATTGGGCGAGAAAGTCCCGAATACGATCGCGACTGTCCTGCACATTGACGATGCCGGCGTCTCCCTTGAGTACCCGGCAAGTCGAGCAAGCGTAGGCGGTGTGATGCGTCTAGCGCGAGATCAGGTTGCGCCGCCTGAGTGGCCAGACGACGCGCCCGCTTCAGTGTTGGTGCCGTCGATGACGGTGACTATCTCCGACCAGCAAACTTCCGCAGGCACCGTCACGCTGCCATCCGCCGGGCAGCAAATCCCACTTAAGCAAGATCAATGAGACGCCTAAGCCCTCAGATTGCGGCAGGCCTGCTCTCAATTCTGTTGAGCATGGGTTCGTTGGGCATTGGCGCTGCTGAACTCGGGTTGGACAACGACGTCGAGTTTCCTGACCTGACCAACTTGGCCCCCAAGTCGGCGACCAGCGTCGCCCAATCGCTAGGTGACCGCGACAACGTCAGCGTACTGAGCCTTGCTGGTGCTTATGACCGAGGGTTGTCGCCCCCACGCTACGACGTGGCGACCGCGTTTCTGGCTGACCACGCCGACGAATACGATTTTTTGGTGGTTTTCACCAGTTTCGAATTCCCTACCGGCGGCGCAATCGCGTTCTATAACCCCGTCGTTAACGACACTGAGGGGATCGGCCAGCCCTTATTTGACCTGCGCCAGCTTTACGGAGGCTCGCGGCGCTTGCAGGGCTACATTGACATGGCGGCGATCACGCGCAGTAGTTTCAATTCGCGCAACCGAGACTTTCGCAACCCGCTAAACACCTTGACCCATGAGGTCATGCATCGTTGGACGGTGCGGATCGGCTATTTGGGAAGCGACGGGCAGCCCCGCAACGACTTGCTCGGCCTGCAAAATGCCCACTGGTCGCTAGGTGTGTCGAGCGAGGCCTCAATCATGCTGGGCGCGAATTGGCTTGAACAAGCCCCCGGCTCATGGTTGATCACTGAGTCACGTCAGCGGCTCGGCTTGTGGGACCTATACCTAGCCGGAATGGCGAGCGTCGATGAACTGCAGCCCATTACGCTGCTGCGTTCTCCAACGATAGATCCGTTGACCTTGCCGGTCGTAGGCATGACTGCGCAAGCCAATCAGGAAGTGGTGCAGCCAGCACAGGTGATCGCTGCTGAGGGCCCGCGGCGACCGGCCGCTGCCGACGCACAGCGTCACTTCAACGCTGCGCTGCTGTATTTGGTTCGGCCCGGCGAAACCGCTAGCCCTGCTGATCTCGCCAAACTTGAGCAGTTTCGCGTCGCGTTTGAGAGCTACTTTCAGTCGATCACGCGCGGTCGCGCGGTCATCAAGCTGGGTCTGGTGGAGACTGCGCAGCATAGTGTTGCTTCACCGCAGCCTCTGATTGCATCGCTCGGCCCGCCGCCTTTGCAGCCGGTTGATGCGGCGGTTGCATGGCTAATTCAGACACAGCGGACTGACGGGAGCTGGGCAGATCGTGGAAACACGTCCGCTCGCGACACCACTGCTGTATTGACCCTACTAACGGACGTCGCTCAGGCGTCAGGCGTCGTTAGCAGTGGCCGAGCCTGGCTGCAGGCGCGTGAGCCGGGCAACTTTGACGAGCAATCGTGGTTGCAGCAAGGCCTTCCCGCGCGACAGTTCGCGGATTCTGCGGGGAGCAACGGTGATGGAGGCGTTGGTCTGCTGGCAGCCTGGCTTAGCAGCCCAATCGATTCGCTTCGCGCTATGACGGCGGAGCTAGCAGCGAACGTTCGCAACGATTCCTTGATCGAAGCGCTTGGCGACTACGT
>JBBQQV010000278.1:0-4773 GCA_038215505.1 Lysobacterales bacterium | reverse complement strand
GGAGCGGCGGAAGCCGCGAAGGATCTGGCCGAGTGGTGCACTCGCGGCTTCCGCCACTCCCACAACCGCCGCCGCCCAAGGCCCCTTTTGCTGGGGCTGGCGGCACCTCAGTTGCCATGGCTAGTGGCGTGCGTGGCAATGAAGAAAGCCCCGCAGTGCCCGTCGATTATTACGCCCTCGGGCTTTCCACCGTGCGCAAGAAATCGGCGAGTGCGGTCACCGTGTCTGCGCAATCAAACAGGCGCTCCCGGGTTGCCAGCAGATGCGCTCTCATTGCACCCAGCGTAGCCGGGTCTTGCGCCAACGTGATCGCGCGGTCCACGTAAGCGTCTTGGTCCACCGCTATCAATTCCGGCACGTCCAACACCCGCAGCATCGCTGCAGTTTGTCGGGTGCGCATGCTCGCGCCCTCGGTGGTCAACACCGGAAGCCCTTGGCTGAGCAGGTCAAGCGCGCTCATGCCACCCGACCAGTCGACGCTGTCGAGGTTGAGATCGCAGGCCTGGCTCAAGCCCAGAAAATGCGGGAAATCGAGGAAGCCATGCAGTCGCAATTGCCGATCCGGGTCGACCCCGAGCGCGCGCAAGGTCGCTGTCATTCGCGCCAGCAGCCACTCGCGGACGGGCGGTCGATCATCGACCAGCATGTGCAGGCAGGCGTTGGGCAGCGCAGCGAGAATGCGAGCAAACAGCGTGTCTTGAACCGGCATCAGCTTGTAGACGGTTTGCGCGCACAACAGATGGATCTGCGTGCCGGTTGGCGCGTTCAGTTCAACCTGTGCGGCTGGGGGGTAGTCGCTGGCCTGCAACCCATGACCCAAGCCAGGCAAGCGCACAAGTCGCTCGCTGTAGGCATCCTGGGCGTTGGCGGGCTCCATGCTGTCGGGCGACAGTAGGTAGTCGATCGTGGGCAGGCCGCTGCTGACCGGATGTCCCCATAGCGACACTTGCAGCGGAGCCAGTCGCAAGCCCGCCAAGCCGGCGGCCAAGGGGTGCATGCCAATCTCAGGATAGACAAGGATATCCAGCTCGCGACCCGCGATGAGCTTTCGCCAGTCCGGCGCATCCAGGCGCGCGCTGTGCAAGGTTGCGACTCGTTGCAGCCGCATGTCCCAGCCGTCCTCAAAGCCGTCCAACGCAAACACTTCCAACTCGAAGTCATGCGCACCCAGGGCTTCAATCAATGGCGCGAAAAGGCGAGTGACTGTATGAAAACGAAAGTAGGCGCAACAGAACCCGATGCGACGCTTTTGCCGCAGTGGTCGCGGCGTGAAACCGGCGTCGATGGTGGCCATCATGGAAGCCACCAGCGCGCCGTAGCGGCGTTGTTCGTCGAAGTTGTCCTGCAGGTAATGGCGATAGAACGCCGTCGATTGGCCGACGCAGCCCCACACATCGAGCTGGTTTAGCGGCTCGGAAAAATCCACTTGCTCGAAAGCGGCAAGACCGGCGCTCCAGCGCTGGATAAATGCCGCTGCCGCCGCTTCGCTTTGCGGCGCCGGCGAATCGGGTTGCTGAAAGTTTGCCCACTGCGCGGTCAGGTCGTCCGGCGCGAGCTTCAGCGCCGCGCTGATCGCCACCCTCGCGGCGGCAAAGTCGCCGATGCCGCAAAGATCTTGCGAATGCATCAGCCAACGCCGTGCGGTGGGTGCCAATACGGTCAATCGCGCACTCAAGGTGGCGCGGATGGCCGTCGTTGTGCGCATGCCAACGGCAACGAAATACAGCAGTTCCAGCGCATCGGCATGCTCCGGTTGACGCCGCAACAGCCATTCAAGGGTTGTCCTCGCCGCTTCCAGCTCACTCAAGCGGAACTGCATTTGGGCGGCAAAAAAAGCTGGTTCGATATCGTCCGGACGCAGACGGCGCACCTCTGCCAACGCCAGCAGTGCGTTGCCAGGCTCGTGGATGCCGCACATTTTGGCCAGTTCCCACCACAGCCCAACGTCATTGGGCGTGAGTGCCAGCAATTCCTTGATGCTGCTGATGGCGCTGCGCAGATCGCCAAAATCGCGACTCAGCAAAGCCATTTCGCGGTGGCTGGCGAGCAAGTTGGGATCCAGCGCGAGCGAGCGTCTGAGCGATTCGTCGGCGCGGCTGAAGCGGCGCAGCTCGCGTTGGCACTTGCCCAGCAAGCCCCAGGCGCGAGCGTCATTGGGATTGGCTTCGACAAAACGGATCAGCCATTCGCTGGCTTTGGCGAAATCTCCACTTATCAGGGCATCGCGGATCGCGAGCAGGGGATCGTTGGGCTGCGACATCAGACGTTATGCACGCGGGTCAAGGCGGGGGCCATTATCATACGGACTGGATTTCGACCGGACCCAAGGCCCATGTTCCCCAGCTCCCTCACTATTGCTGACTTCGATCCCGAGTTGGCCGCTTCGATGGCGGCGGAACTCAAGCGCCAAGAAGAACACGTCGAACTGATCGCCTCTGAAAACTACGCCAGCCCGCGCGTGCTGGAAGCGCAAGGCTCGGTGCTCACCAACAAGTACGCAGAAGGCTATCCGGGCAAGCGCTATTACGGCGGTTGCGAGTTTGTGGATGTGGCAGAGCGCTTGGCCATCGAACGGGTCAAGCAACTGTTCGGTGGCCCGCTCCAAAACAACATCTACGCCAACGTGCAGCCGCACTCGGGCTCGCAGGCCAATGCGGCGGTTTACTTGGCGCTGCTGCAGCCGGGCGACACCATTCTTGGCATGAGTCTGGCCCACGGCGGCCACTTGACCCACGGCGCCAAGGTCAATTTCAGCGGCAAGATTTTCCATGCCGTGCAGTACGGCGTCGATGCCGATGGTCTGATTGACTACAACGAAATTGATCGTCTGGCGCAGGAGCACAAGCCGAAGATGCTGATCGGCGGATTCAGCGCCTACTCGCGGCATATCGATTGGGCGCGGATGGCCGCAATCGCCAAGTCAGTCGGTGCGTATTTTTTTGTGGATATGGCGCACGTGGCCGGCTTGGTCGCGGCCGGCGTCTATCCAAACCCGATAGCCCACGCCGATGTGGTGACATCCACCACGCACAAGACCCTGCGTGGGCCGCGTGGCGGCATCATCCTAGCCAAAGCCAACGAAGCACTTGAGAAGAAGTTCCAGTCGATGGTGTTTCCGGGTACTCAAGGTGGCCCGCTGATGCACGTCATCGCCGCCAAGGCAGTCGCCTTCAAGGAAGCACTGGAGCCGGAGTTCAAGGTCTATCAGCAGCAGGTGGTCGACAACGCTCGCGCCATGGCAGCCACGCTCACTGAGCGCGGCTACAAGATTGTCTCCGGCGGCACCGACAATCATCTGATGCTGATTGACATGATCGGGCGCGATGTCACCGGCAAAGACGCCGAGGCTGCGCTGGGCGAAGCACACATCACGGTCAACAAGAACGCCGTGCCCAACGACCCGCGCTCGCCTTTTGTCACCTCCGGTTTGCGCATCGGCACCCCGGCGGTTACCACCCGTGGTTACCTAGAAGCCGACTGCATCGCACTGGCCGGCTGGATGGCCGATGTGTTGGATGCGCCGAAGGATGCCGATGTGCTGAAGCGCGTACGCGCGGCGGTGACCGAGCAGTGCGGGCGGTTTCCGGTGTATGGGTGAGGCGCTGGGATTCGTGACTCGGGATTCGGGATTCGTAAGAGCCCCGTGCTCTGCAATGCTGTCAGCAGCCGACCGGAGATGGGCGTTACGGGTAATTGGATGCGAGCGAGCGTCGGCGAATCCTGAATCCCGAATCCCGAATCCCACGCACTGACATGCATTGCCCCTTCTGCCAGCACGAGAACACGCGCGTCATCGATTCGCGGGTGGCGGATGAGGGGGCGACGATTCGGCGCAGGCGTGAGTGTGAGTTGTGCTCCGAGCGGTTTTCGACCTTTGAGACGGCCGAGCTGAAGTTGCCGACCATCGTCAAGAATGACGGTCGTCGGGAAGCGTTCGACGAGCGCAAATTGCTGACCAGTTTCAACCGGGCCTTGCAGAAGCGGCCGGTGTCGTCTGAGCAAACCGAAGACGCAGTGCGTTCGGTCATGCGCGCTTTGCGATTGACCGGTGAGCGCGAGATTGCCGCCTTAAGGCTGGGCGAGATGGTGATGGATGCCTTGAAGCGGCTCGATCAAGTGGCCTACGTGCGGTTTGCGTCGGTGTATCGCCGTTTCGAGGACGTGCAAGCTTTCCGCGAGGAAATCGAGCGGCTGGAGCGCGATCTGCCAGGTCTGGATGGCATGCAGTTGCCGTTGTTGACCGAGCCGCCCCGCAGCAAACGCGGCTAGTCGAAGTCGATGCGCATCGACTGGATTGGCGATTGTCCCCAATGTGTGCCGACCCTGGCGCGTTGGCATGTGATGGCGTTTGCCGGCGTGCTGGCGACGTGGACGCTGGATGAGGCCGCCTTTGAGCTGCGCGGCCATGTGGCGCGCATTGCAGTGCCGACCACCTGGGTAGCGTTCGATGACGATCAGCTGGTGGGTTCAGTCAGTCTGCTCGACAGCGACCTGCCGGCACCGGATCGCTATGCGCCTTGGCTGGCTACCTTGTTCGTCGCCCCGTCGGCGCGTGGACGCGGCATCGGTGCAGCCTTGGTTCGACGGGCAGTGGCCGAAGCCCATCAGCTGGGTTTGCCCGTATTGCATCTATGGACACCGCAGCACGCCGATTTTTATGCGCGACTGGGTTGGCAGTCGCTGGGTGCCGAATGTTATGGCGGCATCCCCGTGACCTTAATGCGTTTCGACTGCGGCATCGCCCAATGAACGCGTTCAGCGCTATCGATCACC
>JBBQQV010000277.1:0-4788 GCA_038215505.1 Lysobacterales bacterium | reverse complement strand
GTATCGACATTCACGCTAGCGGCTTCGCGCTTACCGATTCCATCCAGACCCATCTGCAGCGCCGGATCGAGTTTTCGCTCGACCGTCTGCGCGGGCGCATCCGCTGCGTATCGGTCAGGCTGTCCGACATCAACGGCCGGCGCGGCGGCATCGACAAGCGCTGTCAGCTGCAGGTGCATTTGACGGACAGCGGTGAGGTGGTGGTTGCGGACGTGCAGCGGGACCTGTATGTCGCCATGACCCGCGCCGTGGATCGCGCCTCCGCCGCGATCGTCCGCCGGCTGGGGCGGTTGCGGCGTTCGCAGGCAAGCATCGCGCTGGCGCGGCTCCCAGAGCGCCCAGTCCCGCGTCTGCGGCGGCCGGCTGCGGAGCACTTGGCATGAACCGAATCGATGCGGCGCAGCCCCTGTGGGCACACCTAAAACGCCTGCCGCGAGCGGTGTGGATTGCCGGCGGTTTCGCCTTGCTGCTGATCCCGCTGCTGTTGCTGTGGCTGCTGATCTCACTGGTCGGCGGCGCCTGGCAGGCGGGTGGAGCCTTACTCGGACAGGGGCGCGAGGCGCTGCAGACCGCGCTGCCCGCAGACGTGCAGCGGCTCGCCCGCGAGCTACCAACGGTCGGTGCGCTGGAAACCCTGCAGTCCGAGGCGCAGCAACGGGCGCAGGCCGAACTTGATCGTCTGAAATCGGCCATCCCGGCCTCCGCCGAGGCGCTGCAGCAGGGGCTGGCCGCTGCCGCCTTGCCGGCAGCAGCAGCGAATCTGCGTCAGTTGACCGAGCAGGGTCGCGTCACCGCAGACCAGGCGTTGTCGTCCTTGCTGGGCGGCAAGCGACCGGCCGCCGATGTCAGCGGCGAGGACCCGCCCGGAGTGATCCGCTTGCCGGGCTTCGTGCGCACCGCGTTTGTCCGCGATGGCGATGCTCTGAAGGTGTCTTGGGCCGGGCCTGCGCCGCACGCCGAAGTCGTCGCCTTTTACACACAACAGCTCGGCGCCTCGGGCTATCGTGCAGAAGTGCTGGAGGCCGGGACCCGCTCCGAGGTGGTGAGCTTTGAATCGGCAGAGCGTCGGCTGACGCTGAGCGCCAGCGACGACGGCCGCGGCGGCAGCAAGATCGACTGGGACCTGCAGTGACGATCACGTCAGGAAGGGGCAGGCTCACTTTCGCTGATGCCGGAAGCAGTGTTGCGGCGACGCCTTAACGGCGGGTGGGCCGAATTGAGAGTTGCAAACGTGTGCCGGCGCGTACCTGAAGGGCGTCAGGTAGCGCTCCTTCCGGTCATCAGCGGGCAGGTAAAGCGGGCCCCGACTTGCCGCGGCGATCCAACCACGCCATGACCTTGCGGGCAGTCAATCCGTGCAGCAGGATCGAAAGCACGACCACGAGGCAGACGACTGCCCACAGTTCGTCGGCATCATTGAAGTAGGCATGGTTCATGGCGAACGCTAGGTAATACAGCGAGCCGATACCGCGTATGCCGAACACTGCGATTGCCCAGCGCTGCCCCCGCGACAGGCGCGCACCAATCAGCCCCAGCCAGCCGGCCAATGGACGCACCACCAGTACGAATGTCAGCGCAAATGCGACTTCCCGCCAATTCAATGTATTCAGAATCCCGCCCGCAAGCGCGCCACCCAGCAATAGCAGCATCAGTGCCATCAGCAGCTTCTCGCACTGCTGCGCAAAGGTATCCAGGGTCGCGTGGTACTGATGCTCGCGCTCCTGCTGGCGCACCACCAGCGCCGCCACAAAAACTGCCAAAAAACCATAAGCGTGGCAGAGTTCGGCGACGCCGTAGACGATCAGGGTGATCGCAAGCGCAGTCAGCCCATCGCTGCTGGTCGACAGGGTGGGATTGCGTTCGCTGCGAAAGATCAGATGCATCAGTGCGTAGCCCACCAAGGCACCGATGAACACACCGCCCAGCACCCGCCACAGCACATCCAATGCCAGCCAGCGCCCCCACTCCATCGGCTCGCCAACGGCGGCCATCGCCAGCATTATCGCCAGCCAAACAAAGGGGAACGCGAGGCCGTCGTTGAGCCCGGCTTCCGAGGTCAGCGCGAACCTGACCGGGTCTTCGCCTCCTTCCCCCGGACCGTGGACTTGCACGTCCGACGCGAGCACCGGATCGGTGGGCGCGAGTACCGCGCCCAACAGCATCGCGGTGGCCACGCCGTAGCCCAGCCAGACATGGCCCAACAGCAGGCCAGCCAGAATGGTCAACGGCATCGTGATTCCCAGTAACCGCCAAGTGAGCGACCAGCGCCGCCAACCAAAGCGGGTGTCGATGCGCAAACCCGCGCCCACTAGCGCCACTAGCACCGTCAGTTCCGCCAAGCGCTCGGCGATGAGCGGAAAGCGCACCGGGTCCGCCGGTGGCAACGGCAACGGCAGCGCGAACAAGACCGCCCCCAGCGCTACGTAAAGGATGGGAAACGTCAGCGGATGCAGTTTCGCCAGATGCGGCACCCATGCCGCACCCAGCAGTGCCAAGCCAACCAGCATCAAGGCGAGTTCGTAGGTATCCATCGATTCTCAGCGCTGAAAGCTGGCAGGTAAGGTTCTTCCGATCACAGCAAAGGTAGCCGCGCCAGGCGAAGCTGGCGACAATCGGTGCGGCGTCCCTGAGCACCCGGCGCGGGCGGATGCTCTGTGCTCATCACGAAGCCCTCGCTGGCTCATGGCGATTGGCACACGGCGACTGGTTCACGGCGACGCCGCACTCACTCGCCAGATTGTGTTGCCGACATCGTCGGCCACCAGAACGCCTCCGGCACCATCAACGGCCAGCCCCACCGGGCGACCGTTAGCCTTGCCTTCAGACGAGAGAAAGCCGGTCAACAGATCCTCGGGCATGCCAACCGGTTGCCCGTTCTCAAATCGAAGCGCGACAACCTTGTAGCCAACCAGATCGGCGCGGTTCCAAGAGCCGTGCTCGGCGATCAGCGCCGCGCCATGCAGCCGGTCTGGCAGCGCCGCTCCGGCGTAGAAGACCAGACCCAGTGGCGCCACATGCGCACCGAGCGCGTAATCGGGAACCCGCGCTGTGGCGACCAGCTCGGGTCGTTGCGGTTTCACCCGCGGATCAAGGTTTGCGCCGTAGTAGCTGTAGGGCCACCCATAGAAGGCGCCGTCGACGATTTCGGTGAGGTAGTCCGGCACCAGCTGGTCACCCAAGGCATCACGCTCGTTGACTACGGCCCACAGCTTGCCGCTTTCGGGCTGCCAAGCGAGGCCGACCGGATTACGCAAGCCGGTGGCGACGACAGTGCGCTGACCGCTTTCGATGTCGATACGCAGGATGGCCGCGCGGTCGCTCTCTTTGTCCATCCCACCCTCAGCCGCGTTGCTGTTGGAGCCCACGCCGACATACAGATGGCGACCGTCCGCGCTGGCCAGCAGGCTCTTGGTCCAGTGATGATTGAGCGGCCCTGGGCCGTGCGGCAATTCGGCGATGAGCCGGCCGGGCGCCTCGGCGCGCAGTTGTCCTGGCCGATAGTCAAACGCCAGCACGGCCTCGGCGCTGGCGACGTACAGGGTCTGTTCTACCAGCGCCATGCCGAATGGCGATTGCACGCCCTCGACAAATGTCTCCGACTGCTCCGCCACGCCGTCGCCATCGGCATCGCGTAACAAGGTGACGCGGTTTGGGCTCTCGACCCCGGCACCGGCATTGCGCATCAGCCAGCCCATGACCTTGCCCTTGATGCCCTTGATCGCGCCCGAGTCCGGCGGCGCATTGCTTTCGGCGACCAGCACATCCCCGTTCGGCAGCACCAGCAGCCAGCGCGGGTGCTGCAGGCCACGGGCGAACGCCTGCACCCGCAGACCTGCTGCCGGGATCGGTGCCTCGGCGTTCTTCCAGCCAACGGCTTTGGCGATCTCAACGGTCGGGATCAGCATGGGGTCCGGCTTGGGCAAAAGCGGTTGCGGCCCGATCGACTGTGACTCGGGGCTTGGCGATTGGGAGACGCAGGCCGTCAGCAGAATCGAAAGCGATAGTCCCGCGAACGCGGCGCAGCTCCAGCGCAGTACAAGTCTCACGCGTGAATCCTTTTTGCCGCTTGGTTGAACCCGAGCAGCAAGTCGCGTGCCAGTCGAACCTGTTCGAGTGATCGGCTCCACTAGTCTTTGCACCAGCCCTGGCACCAGCCCTATCCCGAGGCGGTCTTTGGATTCGTCCGAATGCAGTGCACTGGCCACCTTGGCTGGAGCAGGCACCCCGCCTTTCCGGGCAACCTGCGCGTCGTGTGGCCGCGCTTTGCACGATCAAGCGCCGCCGCGTGCTCGCCAGGCGTCGCGCCGCACATCGCCCCAAAAAGCCCAACGTATCGATGCAGTCAATGACCCTGCCCCCGCGATTGGGCCCGCATTTGGCGCAAGTGCGCGCGAGCCCGTTTTGGGGCTTTTACGATGCTGGATGCCGCGCCAGCAGGGCCAGCATGTCGTCGCTGATCAGCCACGGATTGTCGTCTTCTGGCGTTGCCCAGCGCTGAACGCTCAGCCGATGTTGCGCAAGATCCCGTTCGATCCGATCCAGAACGCGACGCCAATCCGCGTTACCATCGCGCTCGATCCCGCAATACTCGAACGTATTGAGCAGCAACTCGACGATGACAGCTCGCGCATCGGCACCAGCATCCGCGCTGTCGTAGGCCTCAAGTGCAGCCTCCACCAACGACGGATCCGCCATCGCCACCGGCCAATCCTCGACGCCGACATCATCATCGTGCTTGACACCAAAACGGGCGTTGAGCCGATCAATGGTCTTTTCGGTCCAAGCACA
>JBBQQV010000276.1:0-4790 GCA_038215505.1 Lysobacterales bacterium | reverse complement strand
AGGTAGTCGTTCCACAGCACTTCGGCGATGTCGGCCATGCCCATCGGCATGCCGGGATGGCCGGACTTGGCGGCTTCCACCGCATCAATGGCCAAGAAACGAAGCGCGTTCGCGAGCTCGCGACGGTTGGGGGTCGACATGGTGCGGGTAGGCCTCAACGTGAAAGTCGTGCAGGTTCGGCTCCTGCCGCCTCCCTGATATTCGGGGGAGGCTCAGGGAGCAAGGTCTCTCCGCACTTTCATGCAGCAGGGGATGTTTTTTACCGGCTGAATGAAAGTGCAGGTTCGACGCTTGCTCCACCCTAACGTTCGGGAGAGCTGGGGAGGGTTTAGGGAGCAAGGACTTCCCCAACCACGCTTGAGCAGGTGCTGATTCACCTGCAAAATCATGGTTGGGAAAGGCCACGAGCCCGTGCTGCTGCTCGTTTCCCCATATTCTCCCCGATGCCGCCGCGAAAGTCCTGTTGGACAGGGGCGGCTGGGCTATGCTTTACCTCCCTCCGCGCTAGCCACCGCCCACCCTTTCAATGGAGATTGTTGAGCGCACGCTCGATGTCGACGATTTGCAACTCGGCATGTTCGTCTGCCGGTTGGATCGGCCTTGGGATGCCACACCATTTCCGCTGCAGGGTTTCTGCATCGAAACCACCAAACAAATTGATACCCTGACCGCGCTGTGCAAGCAGGTCACCATCGATGTGATCCTTACCCGCGAAGCGCAACGCGAGCGCGCCGCGCGCTCGCAAGAGCCGGTATCGCGCTCGATGATGTCGCGGCAATACCGCGCGGTGGCAGATCGCCGCAGTTACGGTGACTCGATCAGCGTGCTGCAGGAATTGCCACGCGCACGTGTCGCGCAGGAAAAACTCACGGCCGCCACTTCGCGCATCTTCGACAATGTGCGCAGCGGAAAAACGTTGGTCGCTGAGGAAGTTGACGAAGCGGTGGCCCCCGTGGTCGATAGCGTGTTGCGCTCGGCGGACGCGGTATTCTGGCTCAACAGCCTGCGCTCGCGTGGCGACTACGAGTACTCCCACGCGCTCAACTGCACCGTGTTGGCGGCCGCATTCGGTCGCCACATGGGCTTGCCCGAAGATCAGCTGATCAAGGTCGCCAGTGGCGGCATGCTGTTGGATATTGGCAAGACCCAATTACCGTTGGACCTGCTCACGCAAAAGGTCAAATTGCGGCCCCCGCAGCTGGCGCTTTTGCGTCGACATGTGGAGTTCAGTCTCGAAATGCTGGCAAAGTCCAGCAACCGCAGCCCCGAGATCGAGGAGATGGTCGGCTCACACCACGAGCGCGTCGATGGCTCGGGCTATCCCTACGGATTTCAGGGCGCCGAAATCCCGCTGTTCGGCCGTATTGCCGCGATCATCGATTCCTATGATGCAATGACCAGTGATCGTCCGTATCGCAAAGCCATCTCGCGACACGCGGCTTTGCAGCAGCTTTACAGCAGTCGCGACAGCTTGTTTCAAAGCGAACTGATCGAACGCTTTATCCAATGCATCGGTGCATATCCCACAGGCTCACTGGTTGAACTCAGCACCGGCGAGGTCGCCATTGTGCAGGCACAGAATCGTACGCGTCAGTTGCTGCCCCGGCTGCTAGTGCTGACCTCTGCAGACAAGAAGCTGGAATCGGGCTTTCGAGAGCTGGACCTGCTGGTTGAGGCCAATAGCGGCAATCAAGGCGTTCGCATCATTAAAACTCTCGAGCCCGGCTCTTTCGGCCTCGACCCAACCGAGCTATTCCTGTGAGCACACTCATGCACCGGGAGCGCGGATCACGCGCACGCAAAACATTCCTGCAGCAATGCGATAGTGAGTTGGGCGCGAGCGCCGACCCCAGCGCGATGCTGTTCGTGCGCATTCGTGAATTCGACGAGTTTCGCAGTCGCCACGGTTATGGCAGCGCGGATGCGCTTTCACACGCAGCGTGCGACGCCATTGAATCGCTGCTGCGTCCCGGCGACAGCGCCTGCCGCATCGATGACGATGCCTTCGCGGTCTTTCTATCGCGACTACTCAGTGAAAACCACGCCCTGTTGGCGGCTAATCGTCTGCAGCGCATCTTTCAACGCGATATCACGGTGGATGGCAGCACCCATCCCATCGAGCCGGCCATTGGAATTACTCACGCGCCGGCGCAGGGAAACGACGCCGCCACCCTGTTGCAACAGGCTGACCGTGCCTCGCAGCAAGCGATGGCCAAGCGACTGCCGTTCGAACGCTTCGCCCCACCCCGTCTGCACGATGACATTCCCAAAGCGGCATTGCGCAGCGCAATTCTGGGCAACCGCATGCAGGTCTGGCTGCAACCGATCTGGGATTTGCAGAAGCGCCGTATCGTCGGCGTCGAATCGTTGTCGCGCTGGATGGATAGCGAGTACGGCATCGTCAGCCCGGGCGACTTCGTACCCTTGGCCGAGCGCACTGATCTGATTGGTGACTTCACCCGCTGGTGTCTCAACGCGACCTTGCGGCACACCGCCGATCTGCGCCGTGTGCGGCCCGACATGCACGTCAGCATCAATTTCTCGCCTCGCCTGTTCGTTGAGGACGACATCGTGGAGCAAGTGGTCAGTTCGCTGGAAATCTGGAACGTGCCACCGTCTGCCTTGGTGCTGGAAGTGACCGAAGGCGCGACCATGGAAGACGCAGAGCGCAGCGCCGAGATGCTGACCCGATTCCGCAACGCCGGTATTGGGGTCGCGTTGGACGATTTCGGCATCGGCCATTCCTCGTTCGCCTACCTGCGCCAGTTCCCCGTCAGCGCCTTGAAAATCGACAAATCCTTCGTCAGTGGCCTACGCGACTCTGAACGCTCGCGGCAACTGGTGCACTCGATGATTGACCTCACCCACAATCTGGGCGTCACCAGCATTGCCGAAGGCGTTGAAGACGCGACCACCTTGAGCGTCTTGCAAGAACTGGGTTGCGACTGTGTGCAGGGCTACCACATCGCCCATCCGCAGCCGGCGGAGAAGATGATCGAGAGTCTGAAAGGAGATGGCTAAGCGCTTGCGACTTGCAGGCGGGCGGCGCGTAAAGCGGCCACGGTGAGTGGGCCGCCACGTATCGACCTGGCAATTCAGCCGAGCAAGCTCGGCTCGACAACCGTGTAAAGCCGAGCCATATTTTCTCTTGCCAGGCTGGCGGACTTAACCCCGCCAGACTGCTAACGAATCGACCCGTACAGCGGTGGCAGCGAGTCTTTGATGGCTTGCAATTTGTCAGCTCGGTGCCATCGAATGGGCCGCCGAAACGCGCTTCTCAGTGTCGCCAACAATGCGTCGCGGGCGACGGCATCGGCGCCCTTATCGGCGTACAGCGACTGCTGGAGTACACCCATCGCCTGCGCTTGCTCGGGGTCGACCAGTTGACTCGCAAGTGCGTCCAAACTCACGCCGCTGGCGTTGGGTGCCAGCCACCGCAGTTGCCTGCCCACTTCAGCCAGATCGCCAACATCCAACGCACGCCTCAGGCCGCGCGGATCGCGCTCGGCAGGCGTTACCGGCGTGGCTTGCGCCATGGTGCGGGGTTTGGCTGAGCGTTGATGGATCAAGGCAACCAGTGTCGCAATCCATAGCACACCAAAAAGCAGACTGATCCAAGGCCACAGGCCGGGATGGGTGGCGATCAAAGCGACATCGCGTTCGCCATAGGCATTGTCATCCACCACCCCGGAAGGCGTCGCGACGCCGGCAGCAGGGGCCCCGACCGCAGCCAGAATCATCAGTCGCCGCGCCGGGAGTTCCGCCTTCTCAAGCGTATCCGTCTGCGTATTCCACCACTCAATGCTGATGGCTGGAATCTGCAACTCGCCTGGTTTGCTTGGCACCACTGCAAAGCGGCGCACGCGCTCGCCAGCCAACCACTCGCCGGAGTCGGCGGTTTGCGAGGACTCAAGATCAGGATAGACCTGCGCGTTGGCAATGGTCGGCAGGCTTAACTCGGGTAGCTGGTCGGCGCCCATTCCGCGCGCTGCCACTCGCAGACTCAAGGTAATGGGTTCGCCGACGCGAAACTCGCCGTCGAGTGCGCCTGACTCATCGCCCAGCGTCAGCTCCAAGGCTGGCAACCAAGGGTCAGGGGCACCCGCAGGTTTGCGGCGCACTTCCAGTGTCAACGCGTCGCCTGTGGCTTGCAGACGGCGTCCGCTGCCGAAGAAGCCGCCACGTCCACCATCAATCGCAGCGCCACGAAAACGCGGCGGGCTGACTTGCAGGCGTCCGCTGCGCTCGGGCACCAGCGCGTAGCGGCGCTCAATGACCTCATAGCGGCGATTGGCGACATCTTTCTGAAAGCGGGTATCGCCGCCCAAGCGCTGAATTCGCGCGCCTTCGACTTGCGGCTCGTCCAATTGTCCTTCGGCAAGATTCACGCCGACATGCAAGCGCACGACATAGCGCACCTGCTGCTGCACGTAAGGATCGCTGGGCAGCGCTTCAATTTCGAGAAACACGTCCTCGCCGGCACCACTACTGGCCCCTTGCGGCGCTGGCAGAACGGTCAACGTGAGTGGCTCGGTGGTGTCGTTGCCTACGCTGAGCGGGGGGATCCCGATGATGCCGGCGGCGAGTGGCTCCAGCGCCACCGCCCACAATTGGCTTGCCGATTGGCTGCCGTTGAGCGACCTCAGTTGCGAGCTGTTTGAGGTACCCAGCAACCGGAAGCTGGCCGACAGCGGCGACAAGTCGGGTTGGCTGCCGCTCATGCTGTCGATCTCGATATTGAGCGTGACCGTCTCACCCATAGTGATGGTGTTGCGGTCGAGAAAGGCGCG
>JBBQQV010000275.1:0-4793 GCA_038215505.1 Lysobacterales bacterium | reverse complement strand
GACATTTCCTACAGCGCACACCGGCCTCAGGGGTCGGCCGGCCGGCTTACTTGGCATCAGTCAGATAGACTTCCGGCATCGCACACTGTGAGAGTCCGGATGGATAGTCAGCGCGTTGACCGTTTCGTGGCAGGCATGTGGGACGACGAGATCGTTCCGCAGTTGGTTGAATACATCCGCATTCCCAACAAGTCGCCGATGTTTGACGCCAACTGGGCGCAGCACGGTTACATGGATGACGCGGTGGCGTTGATGGCCGGCTGGGTGGGCAAGCAGGCGATCGCAGGCATGCAGATGGAAGTGGTCCGCTTGCCGGGCCGCACCCCGCTGATCTTTATCGACATAGCCGCAAGTGGCAGCGCTAAGACGGCCGCTGAGGATGTTGCCAGCGACGATTGCGTACTGCTGTATGGGCATCTCGACAAGCAACCCGAAATGACCGGCTGGGCCAGCGACCTCGGGCCTTGGAAGCCGGTCATCAAGGGTGACAAGTTGTATGGCCGCGGCGGTGCCGACGATGGCTACGCGATTTACGGATCGCTGGCCGCGATCATGGCGCTGCGCGAGCAGGGCATTCCGCACCGCCGCTGCGTGGTGCTGATCGAAGCGTGCGAAGAGTCTGGAAGCTATGACTTGCCGCACTACGTCGATCATTTGGCCGCAAGAATTGGCAAGCCATCACTCGTGGTGTGTCTGGACTCGGGCTGCGGCAACTACGACCAGCTCTGGTGCACCACCAGTTTGCGCGGCTTGGCGGGTGGCAATCTGAAAGTCAGCGTGCTCGACGAAGGTGTGCACTCAGGCGATGCATCGGGAGTGGTGCCATCGAGTTTTCGTTTGCTGCGGCAGCTGTTGTCACGCTTGGAGGACGAAGTCACTGGACGCATTCGCGTCGATGGCTTGTTTGTGGATATTCCCGAGCAACGTATCGCCCAAGCCAAGCGTGCCGCCGAAGTGCTTGATACGGCAATCTTTGACAAGTTTCCGTTTCTGCCCGGCATGACCCCAATGCACAGCGAGTTGTCCGAACTGGTGCTCAACCGGACGTGGCGGCCGGCGCTGTCGATCACTGGAGTGGACGGTATTCCCAATTTGGCCGACGCCGGCAACGTGCTGCGACCGTTTACCGCCGTCAAACTGAGCCTGCGCCTGCCACCCACTTTGGATGGCGAACGCGCTGGCGCGATGCTGACTGAATTGTTGATGCGGGATCCGCCCAATGGCGCGCGGGTTGAGTTTGTGTTGGAGAAGTCGGCGACGGGTTGGAATGCGCCTCCGAGTGCCGCGTGGCTGGACAACGCGATTGATCGTGCCAGTCGTGAGTTCTTTTCAGCGCCAGCCATGCACATGGGCGAAGGCGGCACCATTCCCTTCATGGGCATGTTGGGAGAGAAGTTTCCGGGTGCGCAATTCATGATCACGGGCGTGCTGGGGCCGCATTCCAACGCGCACGGGCCGAACGAATTTCTGCACATTCCCACCGGCAAGCGGGTTACTGCGGCGGTGGCACGGGTGGTGGCAGATCACTTTGTAGCAAGTCAGGCGGGATTGACGCGCGGCGTTGGCGTAGCGGCGGGTGACTCTCGATTTGGCCACGACCACGGCTGTTGTTAACGTCTCGACCCCGTCTTCACAGGAAATCACCATGACCTTGCTTTGGACCATCCTGATCGGCTTTGTTATCGGTCTCGTGGCACGCATGTTGAAGCCCGGCCGTCAGGTCACCGGCTTCATCCTGACCACGGTGCTGGGCGTTGCCGGCGCCTTCGTCGGCACCTACATCGGGCAAGCGCTGGGCTTGTATCAGGCTGGCCAAGCGGCCGGCTTCATCATGTCGGTGATTGGCGCAATCATCTTGCTGGTGATCTGGGGCCTGGTTGCGAAAAAGGGTTGAGGGATTGGCGAACGCCTCGCTTGTCGCGATCATCACGATTGGATTGCATCTTTTTTTGGCTTGCATCGATTGAATCCGGAGATTGAACTATGTTTGCGAGACACGACCTGCGCTACGTGGCGATGTGCTCGGTGCTGCTGGCAGTGAGTGGTTGCCAGACACCGTCCGCCGAAACCGACGCCACCCCCAAGGTGGTTGCCGCTGCGGTTGTGCTGCTGGAGGCATTGCCGGTAGAGACTTACTGGGCCTTGACGTCGAGCACCGCCAAAGGATTGGATCGGGCAGAGGCTTCCTCGATTCGGCTGAACATCGACCACAAACGCTTGTCTGGCGACAGTGGTTGCAATCGCTTCAGTGCCGGCTATCAGATGCTTGAGAAGCGTTTGTCAGTGGGGCTGCCGGCAGCCACCAAACGTGGCTGCGAATCGCCCGCTGGCGAGATCGAACAAGCGCTGTTTGCCGTGCTGCCCACGCTCGAATCCGCATCGATGGATGGCAGTGACTTGGTCTTGCATGGCGCTGGCGATGTGAGTCTGCGCTTTACGGCAACGGCGGCGGCAGCCGAGGACTGAGCGGCAAGCGTCAATGAGCCAGATCGAAGCGGCGTTGTTTGAAGTGCGTCGCTCGTCGATTCACGGCAGTGGCGTGTTTGCTCGGCGGCCCATTGCGGCCGCGCTCGAGGTGATCGATTACTGCGGCAAGCTGATTTCGCACGCCGCCGCGGATCGCAAATACGCCGGCAGCGCCGACAGTGGCCACACCTTTCTGTTTACCTTGAATGAGCGCTACATCATCGATGCCAATATCAATGGCAATGACGCGCGCTGGATCAACCACAGCTGTGCGCCGAACTGCCGCGCCGCTGTTGTCGAAAGTGAGTCGGGCAAGCCCCGCGACGAGCGCGTGGTGATCGAGAGTATGCGGGCCATTGCCGCCGGCGAAGAGCTGACCTATGACTACGGCATTGTTTTGGATCAGCGCCACACGCAACGCATGAAAAAGCGGTGGACCTGTTTGTGTGGGGCGCCTGGTTGCACAGGAACCATGCTGAAGCCGAAGGCCTAGTCTCGGCAGTTGTGGCAGCGCCGGAAGGCGCGATGCGCTGCGCCAAGGGATGAAATCGCGCCTTCCGGCGCTCCCACAAGTGCTTGCTGCGAGCCTGGGTTCAAGGGTAGCTATCTGGCTGCCGGAAAGCGCGATGGGGATTTCCCAAGCAAGTCATCGCGCTTTCCGGCGCTGCCACAACAGCCGAACGGGCTAGCCCAAGCGCACTCCTCAGCGCCCAGCTGTTGACTCAACGGCTGGCTGCCGCTTCACAAACTCAACGACATCCTCGGCCGTATCAGCAAGCCACGGATAACGAAACCCGCTCAGAATTCTAATGTGACCGACACCGGAATAGCGGCGCAGCTCAATCGGTGTGCCAGCGGCTTGAAATCTGGCTTGCAAACGCTCGCTGTTTCGCAGCCACACCAGCAGATCTGAGGTGCCGTGCAGGAGCAGGAACGGCGGTTCGTCGCCATCAACGAAATTGACTGGCTGCGATGTTGGCCAGTTTGCCTCAGGGCCGAACATGTCGCGCAAATCATCATCTTCCAGCGGCAAGAAGTCATACGGTCCGGCGATGCCCACGACGCCAGCCAGATCGTGCGGAGCCCACTCGATTGCATGGAGATAACGCGCGTCAGTGCCAATCAAGGCGACGATATGCGCTCCGGCCGAATGGCCGACCAAGAAGATGCGTTGCGGATCGCCGCCATAGTGCGCAGCATGTTCTCGCGCCCAGGCGATCGCCTGCACCGTGTCATCGACAAATACCGGGAAACGCACCTGCGGCCACAGCCGATAGTCGATCACCAAAGTGAGCACGCCGGCCTCGGCAAGCCGCTTGCCGACAAACGCGTATTCGGAGCGCTGTCCACTTTGCCAGCGACCGCCATACACAAACACCACCACTGGAGTGGATGCCGCTTGCGCAGCAGGTTGGTAGACATCCAGCGCGAGTCGATGCTCGGGTAGATACAGCACGCTTTCCACCGGCGGCGTGCCCGCGTTCAGCGTGGCAAAAAAGCTCGCCTTGCAGCCTGCCAATAGAAGTGCGGCCAAGGCGGTGAGTGCAGCGCGGCCCAAGCATCGCCAGCCAAACAAACCTGTACGGGAAGTAGTCATCTTCATATGATCGCCGCATGAACATGCAGATAGTGTCGCCGGCATGAACGCCCCGGTCGATCCGCCAGACAGCCTGGAGCGTCCGCGACCGTTTGCCAAGGTGCCTGAGCGGGGTAGCTCAGATCATCTCTTGCGCTTGTTGCAACAGCATCACGTGCAGTTGTCGACGATGGCCGATACCAAGGCCAACATCATCATTACGGTATCGTCGATCGTGCTGACCATTGTGCTCGGCCGGGTCAACGATCCTGACCTGCGACTGGGGCTGTTGGTGCTGGGCGTGTTTTCGTTGCTCGCTTTGTTGTTGGCCATCCTTGCGGTCCTGCCAAAATTCCGTCGCGCCAAACGCTTGGAGGGGCCGATTCCCGAAGGTTTCAATATTTTGTTTTTCGCTCACTTCACGGCGCTTGATCAGAAGCGCTATCTGGAGGAAATGGCCGCCGCCATGATGCCGGGGCAGGCCTACGAGACGGTGGTGCGCGACGTGTATTCCCTCGGCCAATACCTGGCCATGCACAAGTATCCGTATCTGCGCTGGTCGTACATTTCGTTCCTGACCGTATTCATGCTGGCGTCGATTATCCAGGCCTTTCATTTACTGCTTGGGTGAGCCTGTTCGGTGCGGCTCGCGCGGTGCTGTGTCCAAGACATCACTACCGCCTGCGGATTGCGTTGGGTTTGCAAGCAGCTCCGGCACAGACTGGAGGCATGAGCCTCGCGTGAAAATCCG
>JBBQQV010000274.1:0-4799 GCA_038215505.1 Lysobacterales bacterium | reverse complement strand
CAGTGCTTTCGTGAAAGGCAATGGAACGCTCAACCTTGCCAGTGGCTCAACCCTGTCGGTTGAGGCTGCCCCGGGTATGGCGCGTGCGAGGATAGGCCTGACCGGCACAGGACTGGTCAACATGAGTGGCGGCAGCGCCCTGAGCGTTGCTGACGGCGAACTCGTTCTGGCACAGTCGCAGTCTCAGGGAAGCGTCGGAACTTTGCTTGCCAGCGAAAACTCCACCATCACCGCCGGATGGGTCGGCATCGGTCGCAGTCGCTTTGCCGGCGTCGAATACGATGGTGGCGTTGCGACCATGCTGCTCAACAGTGGTGCGACGCTCACCGCACAAACCGTTGTCATTGGCAGCAAGGGTTATCTGGGCGGCACGGCCGGGTCCATCATTGCGAACCAGATCGACAACTACGGCACCTTCAGCCCTGGGAATTCTCCCGGACTCTTCAATATCGCCGGCAACTACACGATGCATGCTGGCAGTCGCTTGGTGTTGGAGGTGGAGTCCAACGGTTTGAACGGGTTCAATACCGATCTGGTGCTGTTTTCGGCCGGCAGCACGGTTGACCTGAGTGCGGGCACGATCGAGTTCCGATTCCTGGGTGCGACAGATCCAAATGCGTTCAACGCCAGCAACCATTTCAACCTCGATACCTTCCTTGCCCTGTCCGATGCCAACGGCGTACACAACCCACTGCAACCAGCGGCCTATGCAGGCACACAATTCGTCGCCACGTCCAAGGAGTATGCGATTACGAACTTCAGTTATTCAGCAACCGGTGGAGCCGTATTCGCTGCGGCGCCGGTGCCCGAACCCTCCAGCTGGGCCATGATGTTTGCCGGCATTATGCTGTTGGGCACGATGGCGGCGCGTCGGGGCAAACAATCACCTGCCGCTGGCGGCAAGTCGTAGCAAAGATCAGCAGCCACCTGCTGCGCGCACCCTCAGCAAGGGCGGTAAACGCCCCATCTGAATCTTCGTAGTGGCGTTTTGACGTGAGTCGGGCCGATGTGTCTCAGCCACTCAAACCATGCGGCAAGGTCAGCAAGCGCCTGACCAAGTCGCTTTGGCGCGCGGTTCCGGTCTTGGACAATAACGTGCGCAGCTGGCTGCGCACAGTGCTCAGCGCTACGTGCCGCAGCGTGGCAATTTCATCCAGACTGTTGCCCAGGCTCAGCAGCGCTCCCACATCTGCCTCGGCTGGCGTCAAGTCGAACAGTTCCTGGATCACAAAGGGATCGCACTGTGCTGTCTGTGAGCCGTCGTGCAGCACCAACATGGCCAGTGGAAGGGGCCCGAACGCGCCAAGTGTTTCGGCCGGCCGCAATGCGGACAGGCTGATGCCGTATCGCTGATGGGCGCCAGTACCACGCAGACGGATGAAACGCCGCTCATTGCCGCGGGAGGTTGGCGCCGCAATGACCAACGCGTCCAGCGCCTGGGCAAGGGCCTTGTCGTCAGAGCGATTGCTGCATTGCAACTTGTCGTTGACCACGCGAATAGCCAGGCCACTAGCAAACGCGTCTCTCGCCGCGGCATTTGCATGGCGCAGCATGCCGGCTGCGTCCACCAGCAGTATCGGATGACGCAGCCGGTCCAGTATTTCCTTGCCGACGGTACGTTCCAGATGCAAAGTGCTCAGTTGACGGTAAATGGCGAGCGCTTCCGAAAAATGCTGACGCAAGCGGTCGATCCAGGCGATGAAACTGGCTTCGAGTGGCGGTTTGCCGACCCCCCGCAGAATGCCCAGCACAATTCCCATTGCATCGTCGTTGACCAGCTTGACGATGCTGACATACCGCGCACCGACCGGGATCAGAAAGTCCTGGTAAAACGGGCTCGCTGCCACCTGCGCATCGCTGAAGGCCTCGTGGCAATGCGTCCAGTCCTGCGCGACCGGCGCGAACACCAAGGGCGCGCGCGGATCATCACGCTGATAGTCGCGCAGATAGGTCAGGTGCGCTTCCGGCGATGCAATGCCGCCGTAGTGACTGAACAAGGCCGTGCCACTAAGCTTGTCAATGGCTATCAATTGCACTGCCCAGGCATCGCATACGGCGCTGATCGTGTTGAGGGCCGCCTCCCATGGTTGGCGGCCAGCGCCAGCGCTGTAAATCTGTGTGATGAGTGCGTCCGTCAACGCTGCATCCATATTGTTGCTTCCTGTATCCAACGATCTGGCTCCGTCGGGTCGGACACCACTGAATTCGAGATCA
The DNA here is from genome assembly GCA_038215505.1 of Lysobacterales bacterium. Taxonomy (GTDB): domain Bacteria; phylum Pseudomonadota; class Gammaproteobacteria; order Xanthomonadales; family Xanthomonadaceae; genus JANNWF01. The sequence continues at coordinate 2,585 of JBBQQV010000274.1, read as the reverse complement.
ACCGTTGCAATCCGCATTCGGCAATGCACAGCGCATATTCGGCCCACAGTGGAAGCAGGTCAATGGCAATCTCAACTTTGGCTGCACCTGTGTTGCGATCTCATCCAAATGGAGTAGACGGCAAACTTGACAGCCAAGAACGACTTGTTGCAAGAACTACCGGAATTGATGCGGCAACTGCACGCAGCAGTCCAATGCGACCGATCAGGAGCTTTCACGCCGATGTCCCGCTGCTGCAGGATTGCGCTGGGGAACAGCGTCGTCATCAACGCTCAATTATCAATGCCGATCAACTGCAGCCATTCGCATGCGCCTGAAAAATCGGGCAGCAGCCGCACGAAAGATCCACCGGATGGACCGGCGTGCCAGCGGGATCGTGACAACTTCAACTTCATTGGAAGCGGCAAAATCTCTAGTCGGTTTGCAACGCAGGCAACTTTCTCAGCAGAACTTCGATGGGTTCCGGACGATGCAGAAGGAAGCCTTGACCAAAGTCGACGCCAATCTCCTTCATTCGCTGCAAGACAGCCGGCTTGTCGATGAACTCGGCAACGGTCTTGACGCCGACAACCCGTGCCACGTCGACGAAACAGCGCACGGTCGCGTCGTCGAGCGGGTCGTCCATGACGTCGCGGACGAACTGTCCGTCAATCTTCAAGAGGTCGACCGCAAGAGACTTCAAGTATCCGAACGACGATGCGCCAGCACCGAAATCGTCCAGAGCGACACGCACTCCGAGGACACGCACCTCATCAACGAACAAGGCAGCATCTGTCATGTTCGTGACCGCCGCGGTCTCCGTTATCTCAAGGCAAAGTCTCTTGCAGATTTCTGGCCCTGCCGAGCCGAGGATTTCTACCGCCTGGCGATGGAAGGCGCGGTCTCCGATGGATTGCCCTGACAAGTTGACACACAGGGTGTCGATGGCAGACAGGTCAGCCTGGCTTGTAAGCAAAGCCACGACCCGGCGCAAAACCCAACGGTCGATTCGAGAGGCCAGATGGAAGCGTTCGGCAGCCGGAAGGAAGGCGCCGGGGGGAACCAATCCACCGTCGACATCAACCATTCTCAAGAGCACCTCCGCGTGCAGTCCACCAGAGTCCGCAGCCAATGGAAATATCTGCTGCGCATACAACACAAACCGGTCCTCGTCGACCGCGTGCCCAATTCGCGAAGCCCATTGGGTTTGTACATTGCGGGCGCGCATCGTCACATCTGTATCAAACCAGGTATGCACACGATTGCGGCCCGCCTCCTTGGCTGTGTAGCACGACGTGTCCGCCGCCTGCAATGCCGTGGACGGCGATGACCAGCGATTGTCCAGGGGAACCAAGCCGATGCTGGTGCCAATCCTGAACCGGCGACCGTCGTGAGTGAACCGGAACTCATCCATGCGGTCGCAGAGTTTCTGCGCAACGCGCTGTGCTTGCGCGACTGTGCAATGTTCCAGAATGATTGCAAATTCGTCACCGCCCAGGCGCGCCAAAGTGTCGCGCGAGCGCACTGCATCCCGTAGCAGGTTGGCTACCTGCTGCAACAGTTGGTCACCCGCCGAGTGTCCGCAGGCGTCGTTGACCAGTTTGAACTGGTCAAGGTCGATGAACATCAGCGCATGGTCACTCTTCTCTTGGTGCGCCTTTTCCAGTGTGCGTGCCAGTCGCGCCTCAAACTCTGCCCTGTTGGTCAGGCCAGTAAGCGCATCGTGCGTTGCGCGGTAGCTCATTTCCCCACTCAGCCGTCGTTGCTCGGTGACGTCATGGAACACCAGCACCACACCGAGCAAATCCCCTTGCTTGCCGCGAATGGGGGCAGCAGAATTCTCGATGCCGAACTCTTCGCCTGTTCGCGAGATGAGGACCGTGCGCTCGGTGAGGCCGGCTGTTGCGCCTTGACTCATGCAGTGTTCGACAGGACTGGGGCCGGGCCTTCGGGTTTCTTCGTGAACGATGTGGAACACCTGCGACATGGGCCGACCACGCGCTTCCCCGCTGAGCCAACCGGTCATCCGTTCAGCTACCGGATTCAGCCACGTTACTTCGCCAGCACTGTTGGCAGTGATAACTGCATCGCCAATGGACTCAAGCGTGACACGGAGCAGTTCGTGTTGTTGCTCCAGTTGTTGGACCAGTTCGTGCTGATGGGTGATGTCCTGCACGGTCCCACGCAAACTGGTCACCTTTCCACCTTCATCGCGAACGGCTTCCCCCTTTGCCGCGAGCCATCCTGTAGCGCCATCGACGCGTAAAAATTCCAACTCGAGTTCATAGGGTCGCCCCTCCGCGAGGGCGTTCCCCACTGCCGCTTGCAGGCGCAGAAGGCTCTCACCGGTATAAATCCCTGAGTGCTCGGCGAAACTCGGTGCCGTGGAGCCGGGCTTTTGGCCGAAGATGCGATGAAGTTCGTCGGACCAGGTCGTAAGGTCCTCGGCCACGCTCCAAGTCCAGCTTCCGATACGCCCGAGACGCTGTGCTTCGCCCAATGAATCGTTGCTGGCGCCCAAAAGCTCAAAGGCCCGCTTGAGTCGGTCACTCTCTTGTCTAAGCGCCGCTTCCACCTGCTTCAATGCGGAAACGTCGCTTACATGG
>JBBQQV010000273.1:0-4800 GCA_038215505.1 Lysobacterales bacterium | reverse complement strand
GGTCATCGACCATTCGGTGCAGGTCGACTCGTTTGGCTCCGCCGACTCGCTCGATCTGAATGGCAAGATCGAGTTCGAGCGCAACAAAGAGCGCTACAGTTTTCTGCGCTGGGGCCAGAAGGCGTTCGACAACTTCAAAGTTGTTCCGCCGAATACCGGCATCGTCCACCAGGTAAACCTCGAAAATCTGGCGCGGGTAGTGATGGCGCGCTCGATTGGCGGTGTCAATTACGCCTTCCCGGATACCGTCTTCGGCACTGACAGCCACACCACCATGATCAACGGCATCGGTGTGCTCGGTTGGGGCGTCGGCGGCATCGAGGCCGAAGCGGCGATGCTGGGCCAGCCTTCGTCGATGTTGATTCCGCAAGTGGTTGGTTTCCGCCTGACCGGCAAGTTGCCAGAAGGCGCGACCGCCACCGATCTCGTGCTTACCGTGACGCAGACCCTGCGCAAGCATGGCGTGGTAGGGAAATTTGTCGAGTTTTTCGGCGAAGGACTTGACAACCTGCCATTGGCGGACCGAGCCACGATTGCCAACATGGCACCGGAGTACGGCGCGACCTGCGGCATTTTCCCGGTCGATGACGAAGCATTGAATTACCTGCGCTTGTCGGGTCGCGATGAGGGCTTGATCAACCTGGTCGAGGCGTATTCCAAGGCGCAAGGCCTGTGGCGGGTGCCGGGTGCACCAGAAGCTACCTATTCAGCGGTGCTGTCGCTGGATATGGCAACGGTCAAGCCATCCTTGGCCGGCCCCAAGCGCCCGCAGGACCGGGTGTTATTGGAGGACATGCAAGCCAACTTCCACCTCAACCTGCAGGGCCTCACCTCCAACCGCAAGCCGAAAGTCGACGAGACCACTCGCATGGACGCCGAAGGCGGCGCGCAGGAACAAGCCGAACACCTCGCATCCAAGCCGCGTTCAAAAATCCGCATTCGTGACGAGGATGCGGAACTGTGCGATGGCTCGGTCGTCATCGCCGCGATCACCTCGTGCACCAATACGTCGAATCCCGCCGTTATGCTGGGTGCTGGCTTGCTGGCTCGCAACGCCGTGCAGAAAGGCATCAAGGTCAAACCGTGGGTGAAGACCTCGCTTGGACCAGGCTCGCTGGTGGTCACCGACTATTTAAAAAAGGCCGGTGTGATGGACGATCTGGAGAAGCTCGGCTTTTTCGTGGTCGGCTACGGTTGCACCACCTGCATTGGCAATTCGGGGCCACTGCCCGACGCCGTCTCCAAGGGCATTGCCGAGAACGATCTGGCGGTGAGTTCGGTGCTCTCTGGTAATCGCAACTTTGAAGGCCGCGTGCACTCCGAAGTGAAGATGAATTACCTCGCCTCGCCGCCGCTGGTGGTGGCGTACGCCATCGCCGGCACCGTCGATATCAATCTCACCACCGATCCCTTGGCTCACGATGCCGACGGCAACCCGGTGTATCTGCGCGATATCTGGCCCAGCAACAAGGAAATCAGCGATACGATTCTGGCCACGGTCGGCCCTGAAATGTTCCTCAAGAACTACGCCGACGTGTTCAAGGGTGATTCGCGCTGGAATCAAGTGGAGTCGCCCGATGGCGACGCGTACCAATGGGATGACAGCACTTACATCAAGAGCCCGCCCTACTTTGAGGGCATGTCGATGACGATTGGCAAAATCGCCGATGTGCATGGCGCACGCGTCATGGGCTTGTTTGGCGATTCGATCACCACCGACCACATCTCGCCTGCTGGCGATATCAAGGCCAGCTCGCCGGCTGGCCGCTTTCTGCAGACGCGCGGTGTGGAGAAGGTCGACTTCAACTCCTATGGTTCGCGCCGCGGCAACGACGACGTGATGGTGCGCGGCACGTTTGCCAATATCCGCATCAAGAATCTGATGCTTGGCGGCGAGGAAGGCGGCAATACCCTGCACTACCCGTCCGCCGAGAAGCTGGCGATCTATGACGCCGCGATGCGTTACAAGGCTGAGGGTGTGCCGCTGGTGGTGCTGGCGGGCAAGGAATACGGCACCGGCTCATCGCGCGATTGGGCGGCTAAAGGCACCATGCTGCTCGGCGTCAAAGCGGTCATTGCGGAGAGTTTCGAGCGCATCCATCGCTCCAACCTGGTCGGCATGGGCGTGTTGCCCTTGCAGTTCATGGACGGTCAGAACGCGCAGTCGCTTGGCGTCAAGGGCGATGAACTATTTTCGATCACCGGCTTGAACGACGGCCATAGTCGGGTTGCCGACGTGGTCGCCAAGCGTAGCGATGGCACTGAACTGTGCTTCCAGGTTCAGGTGTTGTTGCTGACACCCAAGGAAATCGAGTACTTCCGCCACGGCGGAATCCTGCATTACGTGTTGCGGCAACTGGCGGCCTTGCCGCACGCGGCCTAGCTCAGGCTACGTCCTGCCGCGAGGTGGGTTATGTAATGGCCCATTTGGCAGCGAGGCAGGTTTGATAGGGCGGCACCGCAGGAGCGGCGCCCTCCAAGCATGCCGGGAACTGGAGGGCCGCGCTCCCGCGCGGCTGATTTCCACTCACAAGCCCGGCTAGGGTTCCCACTCGGCGAAATACACCTTCCAAACATCGTCCTCAATCCGCCAGCCGGTCTTCAATTCGTAGGCGCGACCACGTTCGGGCAGAAATCTGCCGCTGCCGCCGGTGAGGATCAACGAGAACGTCGCTGTAGCACGTTCGCCCTGACGTTCAACGGTGATCGGACCGATGGTGCTGCCAATCTTGGCGTTGGCGATAATCTGCGCCTGCAGCATGCGCCTGAGCGAGTCTCGATCAAGACCCTGACTGCCGCCGAAGTCGTCGGTGATGTAGTCCATCACCCCAGCCAACGAGCGCTGTTCGACCGCCGCCTGCATCGCGGCGATGTTACTGCGCAGCGCTGCTTCGTCGGGCGGGCGACCACAGCTTGCTAACAACATCGCCGTCAACCCAATAAACACCAACATCCGCCACTTGTGGCACCGTTCCTTGCAGTGGCCGGTTGCCAGCGCAGAATCCGCTGTGCTCCAATCAATTTCACTTTTGCCGCCCGTCGAACAGTCGTTCGCGTGAGCGTCTTGTTTGCTTCGCATGATGGAGAGTGGCATGAGCAATTCGTATCCTTGGTTGGCTAATTACCCGGCCGGCGTTCCGGCGGAAGTCGACCTCACTGAGTATCCGTCGATCGTCTCCATTCTGGAGTCGTCCTGCGAGCGTTTTCGAGCGCGGCCTGCGTTCGAAAACATGGGCAAGCTGATCAGCTACGACGATCTGGATCGCTTGAGCCGCGCATTCGCGGCCTATCTCATTCACGATCTCAAGCTCAAGAAAGGCGATCGGGTGGCGATCATGCTGCCCAATGTCCTGCAATATCCAGTCGCCATCTTTGGCGTGCTGCGGGCAGGTCTGACGGTCGTCAACGTCAACCCCATGTACACGCCGCGCGAGCTGCGCCATCAACTCAACGATTCTGGCGCAGCAGCGATTCTGGTGCTGGACAATTTTGCCAGCGTACTGGCTGGGGTGGTGGCCGAGACCAAGGTCCGGCAAGTCATCACTACCGGGGTCGGCGACATGTTGGGCTTCCCCAAAGGGGCGCTTGTCAACTTTGTGCTCAAGTACGTCAAGAAGGCGATTCCGGACTATCGTATCGAAGGCTCGCTGCGCTTCAAGGACGCATTGGCGCGTGGACAGTCCAAGCAGCTTCCGAGCATCGTCATTGAGCACGGCGATATCGCTTTCTTGCAATACACCGGCGGCACCACGGGTGTCTCCAAGGGGGCGATGCTCACTCATCGCAATCTGGTCGCCAACATGCAGCAAAGCGCGGCCTGGCTCAGCGGTGCGGTGGGCCAACAACAGGAACACATCATCACCGCGTTGCCGCTTTACCATATCTTTGCATTGACAGCTAACTGTCTGGTTTTTATCAAGTTTGGTGGCACCAACCACTTGATCACCAACCCTCGCGACATGCCCGGCTTCGTCAAGGATCTGGCGCGGATTCCATTCACGGCCATTACCGGCGTGAACACGCTGTTCAATGGCCTGCTCAATACACCGGGTTTCGATAAGCTCGACTTCTCGAGTCTGCGACTGTCCCTGGGTGGCGGCATGGCCGTGCAACGCGCGGTGGCAGAACGCTGGAAGAAGGTCACCGGTTCGACCTTGGTCGAAGCTTACGGCCTGACCGAAACCTCGCCTGCCTGCTGCATGAATCCGATGGATTTGAGCGGCTTCAATGGCTCGATCGGGATGCCGGTCTCCTCCACCATCGTCTGCGTAAAGGACGACGAGGGTAAGGAGTTGCCGCAAGGTGAGGTCGGCGAGCTGTGCGTGAAGGGCCCACAAGTGATGAAGGGCTATTGGCAGCGACCGGAAGAAACCGTCAAGGTCATGGTCGATGGCTGGCTGCACACCGGCGACATGGCGAAGATGGACGAGCGCGGCTACTTTTACATCGTCGACCGTAAGAAAGACATGATTCTGGTATCGGGCTTCAACGTCTATCCCAACGAGATCGAAGACGTGGTCGCCCTGCATCCGGGCGTGCTCGAATGCGCCGCCGTCGGCGTGCCGGACGAGAAGTCGGGCGAAGCGGTGAAAGTGGTGATCGTGAAGAAAGACCCCAATCTGACTGCAGAAGCCATCAAGGCGCACTGCAAAGACCAACTGACCGGCTACAAACTGCCGCGCTATATCGAGTTTCGGGCCGACTTGCCAAAGTCAAATGTCGGCAAGATTCTGCGCCGCGAGCTCAGAGATAGCCCAAAGCCAAGCGCCTGACCACAGCGCATGCGCTGTTGTGGGAGCG
>JBBQQV010000272.1:0-4806 GCA_038215505.1 Lysobacterales bacterium | reverse complement strand
GCATTCGCCGCCTCGCTGATGGTTGTCACCCAACTCGGCACTGACTTGATCCCGCAGTTCGCGCAGGACCGCTTCGAGATGACCGCCAAGCTCGCACCTGGCACTCAGCTGCGCGATACCGATGCATTGGTGCGCGCCATTCAAGATCGCCACGACGACGATCCGGACATCCAGGTCTTGTATGGCGTTAGTGGCAGCGGCACGCGACTGGATGCTAACCCGACAGAATCAGGCGAGAACATCGCCAAACTCAGCGTGGTGTTAGGCAAAGGCTACAGCCGCAGCACCGAAGCCGCAGTGACCGACCGCCTGCGCGAGACGATGGCCGATTTTCCGGCGGTGGAAGTCAAGTTTGGTCGACCCGAACTGTTCAGCTTTGCGACGCCTCTTGAGATTGAGCTGCGCGGTCAAGAGCTTGAGTCGATTGAGGCAGCTGGTCGCAAGTTGACCGCCTTGATGCAGGCGAAGCCATTTTTTACCGATGTGAAGTCGACGGTGGAAGCGGGCTTTCCAGAAATCCAGATTCGCTTCGATCAAGAGCGCGCAGCGGCGCTGGGGCTGACCAATCGGGAAATCGCCGATCAAGTAGTGCGCAAAGTGCGCGGTGAAGTGGCCACACGCTATTCGTTCCGTGATCGCAAGATTGACGTGCTGGTGCGCGCCCGTGAATCCGATCGTTCTTCAGTGGCCGACATCAGTCAGTTGATCATCAATCCGCAAAGCGAACGTCCGGTGACGTTGTCTGCCGTGGCCGATGTGGTCGAGACCCTGGGTTCCAGCGAAGTGCATCGGTCCGACCAGGTTCGGGTCGCTATTGTCTCCGCAAACTTGCGCGGCATTGACTTGGGGACGGCGGTGCGAGAGATCGAAGATCTGGTCGCCGCCAATCCGCTCAGTGCCGATGTGCAAATGCACATTGGTGGTCAAGGTGAAGAGCTGCAGGCCTCGCTGAATTCGCTGATGTTCGCGTTGGGACTGGCGATCTTTCTGGTTTATCTGGTCATGGCATCGCAGTTCGAGTCGTTGCTGCATCCCTTCGTCATCATGTTCACCATTCCATTGGCGCTGGTGGGCGCAGTGATGGCGCTGTGGCTATCCGGCTCACCGGTGTCGGTGGTGGTGTTTATCGGGCTGATTCTGCTGGTCGGAATCGTGGTCAAAAACGCGATCGTGCTGCTCGACAAAATCAACCAGTTGCGGCTTGCCGGTGTTGCCAAACGTGATGCCATCGTGGAAGGTTGTTTGTCACGCTTGCGGCCCATCGTGATGACCACACTGACCACGTTGTTCGGCTTTGCGCCGTTGGCGTTTTTTGGCGGCGAGGGCGCGGAAGTGAAGGCGCCAATGGCGATTACCGTGATTGGCGGTCTGCTGGTCTCAACCCTGTTGACCTTGATCGTAATTCCGGTGATGTATGCCTTGCTTGATCGGCAAAGCGACGCGCGCTACCGCGAGCGCGGGCGCTTGGCTGAGGCGTCGATGACCCAAGGTCCGATGTCAGGAGAGCCGGCGTGAATGCCTTGGCTTCAATGCACTTCATCGTCGACAACAGCGGAGCAAGCGCCGCGCTACGAGCGCCGGCGTACGCTGCCTCAACAAGCATCCGCCGTAGAGCCGAGCTTGCTCGGCTGCCCAGAGATTTGGAGGCAATATGAGTCTGGCTGAACTGAGCCTGCGGCGGCCGGTCACGGCGGTGATGGCCTATGTGTCAATGATGGTGATGGGCATCATCGCCACCCAGCGGCTGCCGCTTGAGCAGTTCCCCGAAGTCAATCTGCCTTTTATCTTCGTAAACTTGCCATATCCCGGCTCGACGCCCGAGGAGGTCGAGCGGACCTTGGTGCGACCGGTAGAAGAGGCACTGGCAACCCTGCCATCGGTGGGTTCGATGAACTCGACCAGTCGCTCCGATGGCGGCGGTGTATTCGTGCAGTTTTCCGATTGGGGCCGCGAGATAGAAGTCACCGCCAGCGAAGCACGCGAGCGTGTGGACGCGATTCGTGCTGATCTTCCTGCCGATCTGCAGCGCTACACCGTGCAGAAATTTTCACCCAGCGACGCCCCGTTCCTGCGCCTGCGCTTTGCCGGTGAGCGCGATATGACCGGCGAGTACACGCTGATCGAACAAGGCATGAAGCGGCGCTTGGAGCGGATCAACGGCGTCGCTCGTGTCGACATCAGTGGTGCGCCGCCGCCAGAAGTCGAAATCGCCATCATCCCATCGCGACTGGGCGCCCACCAAATTGCATTGAACGAGTTGGCGGCGCGATTGCAAGGCATCAATTTTTCGGTCTCGGCCGGCGAAATCGATGAGGGCGAGCGACGCTTGCGAATTCAACCGGTTGGCGAGATGCGCGACCTTGATGAGCTGCGCAATCTCGTCATCAACGACAGCGGGCTGCGCCTGTCAGACATCGCGGTGGTCCGGCTCAAGCAGCAAGTTGCCGATTTCGGCCGACGCCTGGATGGCAAGGCGGCAGTGGGTCTGGATGTATTTCGCGAGAGCGACTCCAATCTGGTGGATGTGTCGCGCGAGGTGATGATCGAGGTCGAACGCATCGCTGCCACACGCGAATTCGAGGGCATCCAACTCAAGGTGATTGGCGATCAGGCCGCCAGCGTCAGCAGCTCGCTGCAAGAGTTGGTGGAGGCGGGCACCCTCGGCGCTTTGTTATCCATTTTCGTTTTGTTCTACTTCCTGAGGCATTGGCCATCGACGCTCATGGTCACGCTGGCCATTCCAGCGTGCTTGGTCATGACCTTGGGAGCGATGTACTTCCTCGGCATGACGCTGAACATCCTGACCATGATGGGATTGCTGCTCGGCCTCGGCATGCTGGTCGACAACTCGGTTGTCGTGGTCGAGAGCATCTACCAGAAGCGCGAGAAGTATCCGAACGACCCCTTGCGTTGTGCCATCGAAGGCACTCGCAGCGTGCAGCTTGCGATTAGTGCCGGCACCCTCACCAGCATCATCGTATTTGCGCCCAACATGTTCGGTGAACGCAACTTCGTCAGCATTTATCTGGGTCAAGTGGCCCTGACGATCACTATTTCCCTGTTGGCGTCCTGGTTGATCGCGGTCAGTTTGATTCCGATGATCTCGTCGCATATCGCCACGCCACCGTCGCTTGCGGTCAGAACGGGGTTTGTGCCGTGGCTTACTCGGGCATACGCGGAAGGCTTGCGCTGGACATTGAAGCATCGCGGCTGGTCTGTTCTGGGCATTTTTTTGATCATCGCGGTCAGTGTGATCCCGGCCACCCAAACCAAGTTCGACATGTTCAAAAACGAGGCGGGTCGCGAGCTTGAGTTCAATTTGCAGTGGAAGGGTGCCTATAGCCTTGAGCAGTTGTCAGAGGAAACCCTGCGCGTCGAGAACTTTCTCGACACCAATCGCGAGCGCTACCAGATCGTGCAGATCTACTCGTGGTTCAGCGAGCAAGGGTGGGGCGGCATTCGCTTGAACTTGCGCGAGCCCAACCCCGGGTTATTTGACTACCTGATGCTGCGCAACCACGAGGCGGATTTGCTCTCGGCCGATCAAGTCAAAGAGATGTTGCGCGAGGAACTGCCGAAATCGGCGCGTGCTGACTTCAGCTTTGAAGACAATGGGCCGGGTGGTGGTGGTGGCGGGGGTGAGGACGAAGGCCTGCAACTGTTCTTGAACGGCGATTCCAACGAAGTGCTGGTGGGCTTGTCGGAGGCCGTCATCGCCATTCTTTCCTCGCGTCCCGAACTTCGCGACGTGCGCGTGGATATCGGTGACGTAGGCAGCGAAGTGGCGGTGCAGGTCAATCGCGAGCGCGCAGCGTTTTTTGGCTTTTCTGCCGAGGAGGTCGCCCGCTACATCGGCATTGCCCTGCGCGGCACGCCGTTGCGCGAGTTTCGATATGGTGGTGCCGAGATCCCGGTGTGGGCGCGGCTGGAGGGATCGGAGACCTTCCGTATCCAGGATCTGGAAGCGCTAAACATCCGCAATGCGGCGGGAGTGGAAGTGCCGCTGACATCCCTGGTCGACATCGATGTAGCGCTCGCTGCGACGCAAATCTCTCGCCAAGACCGGCAAATGAGCTTGAAGATCAAACTGGCTGCCGCCGATGGCAAGTCGGCAGATGAAGCCAAGGCAGCCATGACCGAAGCGATGGACTCGCTGGCGCTGCCCGATGGTTATCGCTGGAGCTTCGGTGGCAACTTCGAGCGCAACGATGATGCCGGCAAACAGATGGGCTTCAATGTCTTGATCGCGTTGCTGCTGGTGTACTTGATTATGGCCGCGCTGTTTGAGTCGATGCTGATGCCGGCGGCGATCATCACCAGCATTTTCTTCTCTGCCTTCGGCGTGTTTTGGCTGTTCTGGGCTACTGGTACCACCTTTACCATCATGGCGGCCATCGGCGTGCTGGTGCTGATGGGTGTGGTGGTCAACAACGGCATTGTCATGTTTGAACACATCAACCTGCTGCGCCGAGAGGGCCGTGCTCGGATTGACGCGTTGGTGGAAGGCTCGCGCGAGAGATTTCGCCCCATTCTGATGACCATGGCGACAACCATTCTGGCCATGCTGCCGTTGTGTGTTGGCGGCGCACAGTTGGGCGGTGGCGGACCGGCCTATCAGCCGATGGCGCGCGCTATTGTCGGCGGGCTGGTGTTTTCGACGGTAGTCAGTCTGATTTTTCTGCCGACCATTTATGCGGTGCTGGATGACCTGCGCGCCGCCGCCGGGAAAGTGGTGGCGCGTGCATTCAAGCGGCGTCAAGTGGCGGCGGCTGGCTGATTACGATGTCCAGCCGGAGCTGGCGTCGG
>JBBQQV010000271.1:0-4813 GCA_038215505.1 Lysobacterales bacterium | reverse complement strand
GGAAATGATCGTCGACAACACTTGCATGCAATTGGTCATGCGGCCCGAGCAATTCGACGTGATCGTGACCACCAATTTGTTTGGCGATATCCTCTCTGACCTGTGTGCGGGTCTGGTCGGTGGCTTGGGATTGGCCCCCGGAGCCAACATCGGCACTGAAGTGGCCATTTTTGAGGCCGTTCACGGCTCGGCACCTGACATCGCAGGTCGCGGCATTGCCAACCCGTGTGCGCTGCTGCTGGGCGTCGCGCAAATGCTCGATCACTTGGCGCTGCCGGATGACGCCCGCCGCTTGCGGCGGGCGATTGTTGCCACGATGAGCGAGCGCGACAGTTTGACGCCTGATCTCGGTGGTACTGGCACCACCGAGTCGTTTGCTGCGGCGATCACGCGTCGCTTGCTCGGCTGACTGTGCTTGGCTGACGGTGCTTCGCTGACGGTGCTTCGCTGACGGTGCTGGGCTGACGGTGCTGGGCTGAGGCGCAGTACGCTGCTGCGCACTCAGCCGTTTCTATAACCCATCAATTGCCGCGATAACGCGGCACGTTGGCCGGTGTCAGCGGCGCATTGGTACGTTGGAAGCGACCTCCGCCTGCACCTGGATAAGTCACGTCGAGGGTCAGTGTGCTCGGACCTTCCGCCGGTGGACGCAGGTTGATACGCAAGGTGCCGATGTTGGTGAAGGTCAAGTTCGCGGGTGCCGTGCACTCTGGGCCGCGGCAGTAACCCTGCACCTGTTGCACCGTGTAGGTCTGGTTGGGGTCGTAGGTGGGTGACTGCACCACGCCCCAGCGGCCGCGGCCGGCGGCATCCGGGTAATAAACGCCAATCGCTATTCCATCTCCGCCAACACCGGGAAAGCTCTGCACGGTGATGCCCCAGCCCGGATCCACAGGGTTGAACCACACGCTGCTTACGTCCAGTGCGACGCCAGTCGGGCTTACCAGTTGCTGCATACACCATTGGCGGGTCTCGCCACCAAGGCTCCAATTCATCAGCGCGATCGTGCCCTCCAGCGCACGACTCGCTGCCTGGGCTTGGCAGATTGGCGAGTTGCGGCCTTCCACGAAATCGATCCTGACCTCGCCAGCAAAGCCGGCAGAGGCATCAGCCGTGGATGTCGGCGGCGGCCCTGGCAAGTAGTTGAAGCGTAGCAAGCTATCGCCGGAAGCGTTGGGCTGCGGCACAAACACGCCATCGATGATCCGGCCCAGCGAGGTGTACCACTCCGGGTTACCAGCCGCGTCATAGGAATAAAAGCCGAGGAAGTAAAGATCGGTAGTGCCCGCCACACGCCGGAAATCGATGCCGTGACCATTGCGGGCGACGTCGAAGTACTGCGCATCGGGCGGCATTGGAATGGCCGTGACAGGGCGCGCTGCAGTATGAAAGCCGATGTCATTCAGCATCGCCCCGGCCAAGCTCAGAGAGCGGATCATCGGTGAGGACGCCGTGGCGAGCATCAATTGTTGCGAATGCTGCACACCAAGATGCGAGTAGGTGCTACCCGGTGCCACCGTCAGCGGCGCGTGCAGCTGTACGGTGTTCAGCGGCGGCAGGTTGTCACGTAGACGATTGTCGAAGGAGGTGTCGGCCAGCGGCGAGGAGAACCGCAAGCCGCTGCTCGAAGCCAGCGCAGCGGCGCGCTCTGCATCGCTCACCCGCAAGAAGCTCTTCACTTCGGTCGATGTCTGCGATGGGTCGATGATCTTGACGAAGCGGCCAAATGCGTCGTCGTAGGACTGACCGAACACTACCTCTTTGGTACCCAGCGCGTCGCCTGTGCCGCCCAGTCCCACCAGGCCGATGAAGCCCATGCCATGGCTTATCTCGTGCAGCGCGACCGCAACAAAACTGGGTGTCCCGGAATTTGAGGCTGGCGGTGTCAGGCCGTAATCGTAGCGTCGACTGGCCGTACTGCTGGCGTCGACGGCCAGATTAAAGGTGGCACCGATATCGGCCGACGGCGAGGCACAGCTGCCGCCGCGGAAACGGCATCCCGAAGTGCCGGCCTGATGGCTGGCTGCCGGAGTGAATTGCAAGACGTGTCTGGCGTCCAAATACGCCGAGACAAATCCACGACCCGGATCGTCGACGACGACGAAGCGAGGACCGGCTTGGGCCAATACGCCGCCTTCGTCAGAAAACTCCAACGTGTCCCAACACGCCTGCACGCGAATCGAAGCGGTGGGACGCAGTTGCTCGCCGAGCAAGCGTCCTGCCTCCAGCATCGCGATGCGCCGTTGCTCGCCCAGCGTCGTGCCGTTGTTGCCGCGAATCGGCGTACGTGCAGCGGGATCAGTCCAGCCCGCGATATTGCAGCTGTCGCTTGCGCTGCCAGTATCGGTGAAGGTGATATCCAAAGGCGCAAACTCATTCGCCCCGCCAACCGTCGAACTGACGGTGAAGCCAGCAGGTTGCGCGCTGAAATTCAGCAAAGCCAGATAAAGACGTCCCGCTCGCAACGGGTATTTGCTGGCGCGCGTAATCACCAGGCTTTCGTCTCCCGCCGCACTCGCAGATAAATAGTGAGAGCGCTCAAACAGGTCGTCGATGGTCAGGCTGGATAGCGACTCGGTTGCCGGATCAAAAAACGGCGAATCGACACGTACCAGCAAATCGATGTCCTGGGCAGGATTGCCGCCGACAAGGCGAATCGTGAGCCGCTCGGTACTGGCTGGCACGTCAATGCAGACACTGGTGGTCAGCGCATTGCCGGGCAGCGGCTGTGGCGCGACGACACTGGCACCCACGGGCAACGCACCGGCGCACTGCGCCTGTGCCAGTGGCGTGGCAAGAAATAGCAGGGCCGCGACAAAGGCCCTCACTTTTGCTTCTCCGAAGCGGCTACCGGGGCTACTTCTGCGTGCTGCTCGCTGCAGTCATAGCTGGCCGCCCCATCCGCGTGCACATGCATGCGCAAGGATGCATTCACGGCCAAAGGTGCTGCCGGGTCGATATTGGGCTTCAGGCTGCCACCCGCCCGCTTCGATGCGTCGCTGGAACGCAGGGGGTGAAACTCGAGAGCCATCGGCTTGCTTGACTCTGCAGAGTTTGAGCCCGCGCCTGCGGCCTGTGCCGTTTGCGAGCCGATAGCCATTGCAATCGCCAATGCGGGCGAGCAAGCCAGCAAGGCGAAGCGGGAAAGGTGCATGGGAATTCTCCATTGAACGATTGAACTCGCGCAGCTGATGCGCGTAGAACTGCGAATGATACGGATCACGGGGAAGCGGCGCGCGCAGGCTGCCATTGCCGCCAGTCATGGGCGAGCACGGCGAGAGACGATTGACCGGGTCGATAGGCGTGTTGCAAGGCACCATGCACATAGTCAGTGGCGGCCTTGCAGGCTTCATCGAGTGACATATTCATGGCCAGGCCGCAGGCGATTGCCGACGACAGGGTGCAACCGGTGCCGTGGCCTTCGACTGGAAGACGCGGGTGCGAGAAGCGACGGGTGTGCGACTCGAAGTCGAGCCAGTCGATGGCTTTGGGTCCCTCCAGATGTCCGCCCTTCAACAGCACGGCGCGCGCACCCAGTTGTCGCAATGCAGCGGCTGTCCTAGGCAAATCAGCTGCTTTTTCCACGTTCGGTGCGCCCAGCAACAGCGCCTCGGGCAGATTCGGTGTAATTACACTGGCCCGTGGAAACAGCCGCTCGACCAGTCGAGCAATCGCAGCCGGTTCCAGCAGTGCGGCTCCTGACGTTGCCACCATCACCGGGTCCAGTACCACGGAAATACCCGGACGGTCTCGCAAGGCCATCGCCACGCAATCGATGACATCCACGTTCGCGAGCATCCCAATCTTGACCGCCGCAACATCAAAGTCTTCGAATGCAGAATGGATCTGCGCGGCGAGCACGTCGACTGGGCAAGGATGGATGGCCGTCACTCCACGCGTGTTTTGAGCGGTCAACGCGGTGACTGCCGTCAGCGCGTGGAGGCCGTGGGCGCAGATCGTACGCAAGTCAGCCTGGATGCCGGCTCCTCCGCCTGAGTCTGATCCGGCAATGCTAAGGACACTGCGGCGGCGGGAAATTGGCGGGAGGTGTTGCATCAACGCAACACTCGCAGATGGCGGACTGGCTTCATGCCACCGAGTGGCACGGTTGTGAATGCGTTTGCGCGTCGACGAACATCGTTCAAGGTGTTGTTTATCATTAGTTTGTATGGAAGTATCAAGTGCGGACGGCAGACCCGGAAGACAATGTGGTCGAGGCTGATGACCGGGGCGGAAAGGGGCCGAAAACGGTTGCATTCGGACCGCATGACCGCTGGTTCGCGGACAAATCTAGCGGAAAACGCAACAGATAGTTGACCATGTGTTGCGTTCTCGCCATACTCCGCCCATCGCGATTCGCGATTGCCTCCAAAGAGATCGACTGCTTTGCGTTTAACCTTGCTAACTGCCGCTTGCTTGATCGCACT
Organism: Lysobacterales bacterium; assembly: GCA_038215505.1. Taxonomy (GTDB): domain Bacteria; phylum Pseudomonadota; class Gammaproteobacteria; order Xanthomonadales; family Xanthomonadaceae; genus JANNWF01. The sequence goes on along the minus strand of JBBQQV010000271.1, from coordinate 386 downwards.
CCCCGGCTTGGCCGTCGCGGGCAGCGCGGCAGATTGGAAGGCTTACGCTCGCAACAGCATGACGCCGCAGTTCGATTGGGCCGTGAGCAAACCGGCAGCAGTGGCTTCAGTTCGCAGCCAGTCGCGCGCTTCGCTGTTGCGCACGTCAACGCAACAGGCGTTGGCCGGTTGGCGCGGACAGGATCAGTTGAATCTCAGCTTTTCCAAGGGTTCTTTTGGCAGCGATCTGCGAACCGGGTCATCGCTGAACGTCCTGTCTCGGGGCAGCGACGTGATCGTTGGCGAGCAAAGCAGTACATCGTTGCACCAGTCTTTTGGCGCGCAGATGGATTTCGCCTTGACCGCCATTGTGGCTCGCAGTCGCTATGCGACGCCGGGCATGGGTA
>JBBQQV010000270.1:0-4852 GCA_038215505.1 Lysobacterales bacterium | reverse complement strand
ACTGGCGATAGCGATGGAGTTCCTCGCCCCACGCCACCGGCGTGGTGAGCGGCAGATCAAACGCACCCAGCGGCACCAGGATCAGTCCCACATACCCGTTATCAATCGCAATTTGCTCTCTGGCTGCAAACGCGAGCACGTCCCTCACCAGCTCGCTGTGATCGGCCTCGGGGTGGCGATGCGCTTCGTAGAGTGCTTCATGACGGGTCCATCGCGGCAGATACCGTGACTGATTGCTGGCAAACACAAACGCTGCCTTTTGCTCATAGCGAGCCAGCAGCATGAAATTGGTGTACTGGTCGGTGATTGCGCCTTTGTCGAACGCGGCCAAGTAGTGCTGCCAAGCTTGCTCGTGACGACCGAGGCTTTGCAGCACGTCGTACTCGTTTTCGGTGCAGGCCGAAGCCATCGGGTCGACTTGCATACAGCGCTGAAACATCTCCAGCGCTTTCTCGGGTTGACCTACCAGCCACCAGGTAAGTCCGAGCCAGTTCAGCGTATCGGTATTGTTCGGGTCAAGCGCCAGCGAGCGCTCGAAATCGGCGATGACTTCGCCCAGATCATGCTTCCCGCGCAGCCGTTGCGCTTCTCGCGAGCGCAGGTTGGCTTTGACCGCCAACGCCAGCGCGCTGTCGGGCGCTAGCGACAGCGCTTTATCAGCAAATTCGTAGCCGCGCCGATGAAGCTCATCAAGCGACAGCGCGATGTCGGTGTACTCGCCAAGCAGCGCCTGCAGACCAGCACGCAGCTCCCATGCGGGCGCGAACTTTGGATCCTGCAGCAGTGATTCATCGAGCAGCTGATCGGCAAGCAGCAGCTGTCGACGTGAGCGTACCAGCGACCGCGCCTGCAGGTAGTTGTCATAGGCGCTGAGGTTGGTTGTCTTTGCGCTGTCGCCAACATCGCCCAACTCGGCCAAGGGCATCGCTGCCACCAGCGCCGCTACGATGGCTTCCGAAATCTCGTCCTGGATGGCAAACACGTTCTCAGCGGTGAGCGGCCGATCAAACGTCTCCGACCACAGATGGCGATCCACATCGGCATCGATCAACTGCGCGGTGATGCGAATGGTGCCGCCAGCGCGGCGCACGCTGCCCTCCAGCACGTGGCGCACGCGGAGCTGCTTGGCGATTGCCGGGATACCCAAATCTTCCTGCCCCTTGAAGGCGAATGACGACGTGCGCGAGGCCACCTGTAAGCCTTTCACCTTGGCCAGCACGTTGAGGATTTCCTCCGACATGCCGTCGGAGAAGTAGCCCTGATCGGCCGCCTCCGACAAATCAGCAAACGGCAGCACCGCGATGCTGGCGGGTTCGGTGTCGGTTGATGGTTGCGATGCGGCACGAGGCGCGGCAGCTTGATCTTCAACGCTTGCGGCTACGGCCGCTTGCTCAGGTTCGCTGCGCGGCCAATAGCGATCTGCTGCCACCACGACCAACACCAGCAGCACGCCGACCAAGGTCAGATGATCCATCCGCCGCGCCGTTTGCGGCGCAATCGACTGGGCCGGATCAACCAGCGAGTCACGCTTTAGCCCGTCGGGCGTCAGCTCGAATAGCCAACTAACGATAAGCGCGGGCAAGAATCCCAGCGCCGCCAGCATCACCAGCGTTTGCAGCACCCAATCAGGCGTATGAAAAATTGGCAGCAGGGTTTCAGCGATCTGGATCAGCAGCCACGCGCCGACCAGATACAGCCCGGCCATGCGGATGACGTTGCGGCGCTTAAGTTCGGCGAGCAGGCGCATGTCAGGGCTTTCCCTCGCAGAGCTGGGCGTGGTGTGGGTCGGTTGTTTTGATCGCCTTTACCAGAGCAAGGAATTCAGGCTCGCAGCGCAGCTGGCCGATCGCGGGCATCATCACGGCCCATTCGGCCTGGCCGGACACATCGGTATAAGCCCATGACTGCAGATTGGTTAGCGCCAACTCGGGTTCGCCCAATTGAACCAGCAGCGCTGGAATGACATACGATTGAAACGCGTTGCCGCTCTTCGGATCGAAAACGCTTTGCGGTAGAAACGTGGCAAGTTGAACTGCAATGGCGTGGCGATCTCCACGCCCCTGCAAGGCGTCGAAAACCTGCGCTACCTGATCCTTTGCACCGGGATTGACTACGTCTGCATAGCGCATCGTCCAGCCACGTGCCTGCTCAAAATCGCCCGACTGGAGTGTGGCGATATGCATCAATTCCAGACATATCGCAGCGTCCGGATCAGTCTTCAGGAACGGCGCGCACAGGGCTTCGGCATCGGCGAAGCGGCTCATTGCGATCAGCACCATGCCGTGATTGTTGGCGATGACCGCCGAACGTGGATCGAGTTCGGATGCCCGCTGCAGCATCGCTTCGCCTTCTTCCAACCGTCCGCGGTTCCAAAGCGAACTTCCGAGCCACTGATACGCAGTCGCATACGAAGGGCGCAGTGCAATCGCGCGCCGGTGTAGCGCCTGCGCCGTATCGCGCCGGCGGTCGCCATCGGCGAGGTAAGCGAGCACGACATAAGATTCCGGCAAGGATGGATCGAGGCTCAATGCGCGCTCGGCATTGTCGCGAGCCAACGGATAGCCGTCGTCGTAACTGATGCGCGGGCTATAGTCGGGAAGGATTGCATACGTCAGTGCCAAGCCGGCGTAGGCTTCGGCAAATTGCGGGTCGGCGAGTACAGACTGCTCGAAGTACTTCACTGCCTCCCACAGATTGTTGTCACCGCGAAGCTGCCAAAGCGCAAGTCCGCGCAGATAAGCGTCGTGAGCCTCAATGTTGTGGGTGCCTCGCGGCGGCTCGTCAGGGCCGGACGCGTCGGACATCTTCAGCTGCAGTTCGTTGGCAATGGCTGCGGCAATCTCGTCCTGGATCGCGAAGATATCCTTTAGCTCGCGGTCGTAAGTCTGCGACCACAGATGAAAGCCATTGCTGGCGTCGATCAGCTGCGCGGTGATGCGCACGCGCTCATCTTGTTTGCGCACGCTGCCTTCGAGCACTAGGCGTACGTTTAGTTCTTTTGCGATCTCCTGCACCTCCTTCTTTTCGCCCTTAAAAGAGAACGACGAGGTGCGCGCGGCAACTTGCAGCGACGGAATCTGCGCGAGAACGTTGAGGATCTCCTCGCTGATGCCGTCGGAGAAATACTCGTTGGCGGCATTGCCCGACATGTTGGCGAATGGCAGCACGGCGATGGAGTTCGGATTGATCGCGGATTTTTGCGCCTCAGCCGCAGCGTCAATCTGTTCCGTAGTTTGCGCGACCAGCTCCACCTCGCGCTGCGGTGCGAGCACGAATTTATCGAAGGCGAAATACCCGAGCGCCAGCAGTGCAACCACCAGCAGCATGCGGTCCATTCGTCGCGCCGTTTGCACAACGACAGAGCGTGACGGATCGACGCCTTCGTCGCGCTTCAGGCCATCCGGCGTGAGTTCAAACACCCAGCTGATGATCAGCGCCGGGATGAAGCCAATCGCCAGCAGAATGATCACCGCGCGCAGCACCCAACCGGGGATATCGAACGCAGGCAGCAGCGTTTCCGCGACTTGAATAATCAGCCACGCGCCGACCACATACAGCCCGGCCATGCGGATGACGTTGCGGCGTTTTAGCTCGGCGAGAAAACTCATGGCACCCACACTTCAATAGGCAAATTCGGTGCCTTCGCCAGACGGGCGTCACGGGTCACCAAGGTGGCATCAAGCAATTTAGCGAGACACACGTAGGCGGCATCGTAGGCGGTGACATTGCGACGCAGTGCCCAAATGCCGTCGAGCAACGCGTCGTGAGGATAAGCGCGGATTCGCAGCGCGCGCAGCAACAGCGGCAGATCAGTGGCACGACTCGCGGGAATCGCACCGGCCAGATCGAGCTTGCGCAGCGCACTCAAGACCTCAACACCAAGCAGATCAGGCGCAGCCAGCAGCGTGCCAGGCGCGAATAGCAAATCCTCGATGGGCTGCGCGCGATAGCGGGCCAGCAAATCGACCACCACCGATGCGTCAACAACGAGGATGCGGCTCATGCCGCGTCGCGTTCCTTGCGGATAAGACCTGCCGATGATTGCTTCATCTTGAAAGGCTCAGCCTCGCCCAATCGCTGCTTGATCTCGGCTGAGGATGGCAACGCAGCCAAGGCCACGATCTCATCCAGAATCAGATCGCTCAGGCTCTTGCCTGCCAGCGCTGAGCGCGCCTTGAGCGTGCGATGGACTGACTCCGGTACGTTGCGTATCTGAATCATCACGGACATATGATCTCACCTAGTTGCATGTGCACTACATGTTAGCATGCTATAAAAATGCCGACGCGCGCTGTCAGCCGTCCGGCACCTGATTTTTGCGGCGTTTGAGTTCGGCAAGAAAGCTCACGGGCTCGCCTCCGCGCCGATTCTTTCCAGCAGGTCTCGGGCGGCGCGCGCGTGCGTGTGGATCAGCTCCGACATCACGTCGAGATTGGTGATCCAGAAGCGCAGCTCTGGCAGCACTCTGGGGTCGGCCAAATACCCACCCAGCACAACGAGGGCGCCTGCCTCGGACATCGGGGAGTCGCAAGGTAGCAATGTCTGCTCCGCAGGATTCGGTGACTCATGGCACTCCGACCACACCTGGGCCGAGGCGACCGACGGCGTCAAACCGCGAATCAATTTCCGGTAGTCGGGTTCGACTCGAAACAGAAAGTTGGCGGCTGGCCCGGCGCCGTTGACGTAGTAGTCGGCCAAGGCGGTACGCAACTCAGCACTGTCGAAGAGAGCAAGTTCACCGGCGCTGCGCAGCTCCTGATACGTGGTGTCCTGCGCAATGTAGGGGAACAGCTGGCTGGCCTGATAGAACGCCAGCAGCGTCTGCCAAGCCGACCCTTCCGCCAGCTCGCCG
>JBBQQV010000269.1:0-4853 GCA_038215505.1 Lysobacterales bacterium | reverse complement strand
TAACCTCCGCTACGCACTCGCTTGCAGTTACTCGGCCTCGGCGCGCGCATTGACGATCGCGTAAAGGCGCTCGGCCTGCGCGCGCAGATCGGCAATCCCGGCTTCGTCCAACTGCTGGCCTTCGGCATGCCGATTGAGGATCACCTCACCGGCCGCGTTCCAGCCCAAAATGCTCATCACGCCTTGCTGTTCACGCGCCACAACCCACGGTGCGCCGGCCCTATAGCCATAACGCAGGGTCGCGCTGCCGGCATCGCCGTAGTCCACGTTTTCGCGCGCGAAACGCACGTCATTGCCTTCTGCAAATCCATCCCAGCCGATCGTGGTTTTGTCGTTGATGCGCTCGCCAGTCAGGCGCTCCATGCCGCCGATGGCAGCTTCAAGCGCATCAAACTCCTGCTTGAGCAAATCAGCCGGCGCGGTGTCAGCGGCGCTGACGCTACCTCGGCTCAGCACCAATTTGGCCTGCTTGTTGGCACCCATAGTCAGTACCGCGACGGGCGCTGGGGTGCCATACAGAACCGCACCGCCGGCAAGCAGACCTGCCTCGATCACATACTTGCGACCATCGATGATGGTTGCAGGCTGATAGGGCAAGGCATAGCTATACGGCAAGCTCGCCGGTGCCGGCTCGGTGCGTTCGGCAACCACCGGCGGTGCAACGCTCGGGTCACTCATGTCGAGCAGGCGCATACGCAGCTCAAGCTTCGGAGGCAGTGTGGTTGTGCCTTCGATCGAAATTTCGCCACGAACTGCAGGAACATTGGCTGGCACTGCTGGCACGGCATTCGCTGCCGCTGCCGCCGCAGCGGCCAGCGCCGCCGGGTTTGGCGCTGCGTTTTGATCGCAGCCGGCCAAACCCAGCACGGCCGGCGTCAAGATTACGAGTGAGGCAACAATAATCAGTGCGCGCATGTCGGCTCCTTGTTAACGAATGGGTGAGCTGACTGCCGTCGGACACACGCCTTCGGGTAGCCAGAAAAACGCAGCGCGAAGCCTGCTCATGGGCGCGGCGCCGAGCCCGAAAGTGTAGCAGTCGCGCCAATGTCAGCAAGGATGTTCATCACAGCTCAACGCTCGATGCTGTAGTTCACACCGGCGCGACTTTCGCTGCCGGATTCGATTTCAACGTCAAACCTCTCGCTCAGCAGATAACGCAAGGTGACCACTTGGCCACTACCAAAAAGCGAAATGCCGTAACTGAGATACAGCGCGGGTGACAGGTATTTGCCCACGGTGAAAGCGGCGCCGCCCAAAGCTTGCGAGTCGGCGACGCCAAACGTATCGAAGCCCAGCCGCGAACCCAACTTGCCTGCCAGCAAATTGCCGCCGAGTGCCGCCGCCGCCTGCCCCAGTTGCGCGCCCTCGGCAGCGCTGGCAGAGCGTAACGGCCGACCGAGCACCAGATAGGACAAGGCTTCCGCTTGATCGAGTGCCGGTTCCGACCACACAGAAAGCTGCGGCGAAATCGCGCTGCCCAACACCTCGATGCCGACCGTGACCTGCTTGATCTTGCGCTGGGCCCGTATGTCTATGCCGGGATTGTCCAGCGCCGAATTGCTGAAGAGCAGACGACCTCGCGAAATTTCCAGATCCTGCCCGTAGGCGCGATAGCGGCCACGCAGAAGCATGGTGCCGCGCGCCGTGGCCGGGCGTCCGCTGCGCTCGTTGATGCTCAGCGTGCCGCTGATTCCGCCGTCAAAACCAAACCCTTTGAGAGTGACTTTTTCGCCCAACTCGACATCGATCTGTGCCCGCAGTGGCAGCGCGCTGGCAACCGACTCTCCCGCACGTGGATCGATCACCACGACATCCGGAGACGCAGTCACCCCGCTTTCGAATTGCTCGAGTGCAAGCGCGGCCTCCGGCACCTTGACGGTGCCGGTCAAACGCAAACGCGCTTTGCTGTAGCGCAGTTGCAAGTCTGGCGATACCAACGCCTTCGCTTGCGGGGTATCAGCGACCAGAACTGCATCGCCGCGAATGCTGAAGCGACCCGTTGGCGCCTCTCCCAGCGCGTCGCTCACATTGCCCTCGATTCGCAGCTCACCGCCGCCGCTATGAATCGTCCCTTCGACTGCAAGCAGCTGACTGTCGCCACGCAGCGCCAGACTGGACTCACGCAGGCGTATGCCAGCCGCAGGCACCTCTGCGGCCAAGCCAGAGAGTTCGACGTCGCCAGCGATCAGCGGCAGCTCCCAAGACCCGGCAAACTGCAATGCCACTCTCAAAGCGCCGCTAAGGTTTGCCAGATCGGGAATGGCGGCCTCCAGCGCGCGAATAGAAGGTAACGAGACCTGCAAGCTGCCTTGTAGAGCGGATTTCGGATCACTGAACGGCGAACCGCCGACCAGCGAGCCGTCAATCATTCCTGCGTCGTCGAGGCGGCCAGACAGTTTTGCCTGCAGTGCGCTTTGGGTGAGGTCCGCGTGCAAGTGGATCGTGTCCCAGCGCAGTAACGGACGCGACTCGACATCGTCTTGCAGCAGCGTGCCCGCGGCCAACCGCACGTTGAACTCCCCACTGGTCTGGCCCTTGTCCCGCGCCAACTCAAGCTCAGCATCAGCGACGCCTTGCAGACGAAAGTCCTCGACTCCCAAGGCAGTCAACAGCACTTGCAAAGGCAGCCCCGTCAGTTGCGCAGTGAACGATTCGCCAGCCTCCTCAGCGCCTGCCGCCACACACAGCGAAGCAGAATCCGTGTCGCGAAGACAACTGCGTTCGATACGCAGCCGACCCGCCTGCCAATCCACCACAGCGGGTGAATCCAGTCTCCATTCGCTTAAACCCTGGGGATTGATCGTCAGCGAATTCAGCCGGCCTGACCACTGTCGTGCCTGCCACTGGCCATTCGCCGCGACAGCGAGTTTCACACGCTCATTTTCGAGATCAAGCGTTGCCCGGTGCTGGGCGTAGGTGCCACTGGCCTGCAACTTGACGGTGTCAATGGTTTGACCACTCAGCTCGATGTTGTTGGCAGTCAGCTCAAGCTCGCCTTGCTCACTGCCGTCTACGCTCGCGTCGACTTGCACGCTGAGCTCACCGATCGTTACCTCGTTGGCGACGATTGCTTGCGCCGTCAGAGCGCCGGCGATGCGCGGCGCGTTGCGCGGCCCGCTGATACGCAGTTGCGCATTGATCTCACCACTGCCACTCGGTAGCACATCATCGAGGTGTAGCGGCGCCAGCCGAAGGTTGAGATCAAGCGGCTCGCCCGGATCGCCGCTGACCAACAGCCGCGAGCGACCCAGGCGAATATCGAAGTCGGCCGAGCCTCCGTGCTCGCGCCAATCGAGTACGCCACTGCCGGACAGCTTTCGCTGACGTAGTTCTCCGGCGAGTTGCCTGAGCTCAATCCTGAGCAACGGCGCTATGGGGTCGTCGGTAGCACTGATCTGTAGTTCACCACTCACCTTTCCGGGAAGTTCTGGCATCAGCAGCGCGGGGTCGAAGTCGCGCAGGCTGGCATTGATTTCGGCGGTCATCTGTGGTGCCCACGCGATGCTGCCGTTGCCACTAAGCTCACCTTGCGGGCTTTGCAAAGCCAAGCTGTCGAGGCGCAAGGCTTTGGCGCTGACTTCACCGGCAAGTTCCAGATCAGCGCGCAATGGACCGCGGACTACCTCACCCTGCTCAAGCTCGATGGCCAAGGCCGACAGCGAGCCACGCGCGGCCAAGCGCCCGCTCAAGCGTGCCTCGGGGGCGTCAGCGGTCGCTGGCAAGGTCAGCTCGTCAATGATCGCAACAAGATCAATCGCGCTCGGGTTTTCTTCAAGTGAACGGCTGACATCCAGCCGACCACGGATTTCGACCGCGCCATAGGGGTCAACGGCCAGCCGCAGCGCATTGATTTGCAGCGTTGCGCCGTTATCAATCAATTCCAGTTCCGCGCGCTCGATGCGCAGCGACTGCTCGTCGACTGCCAGTGTCGCGGCAATGCTGGCGTGGGTGCTGTCGCCTGTTGCGGCGAGCTCCAAGTCGAATCGTCGCGACGGCGAGTCTGCGATGAAACGGCGGCTATCGGCGATGTTCAAGTCCGAGTTCAGTCGCCAAGCCATCGCTGGATCCACGCGAAGTTGCAGGTTGCCGGCATCCGCGAGGGTGAGATCCAACTCGAGCGCTTGCTCGCGATTACCAACGCGCAGCTGCACCGTCGGCGTCGGATCAGCTGCGGCCGTCCAGCTGGCGCGCAGATCGGCGACCGCCTTGCCATCGAGCCCCAGCTTGCCATCCGCAGCCAGGCTGCCTTGCGGGTTGCTCAGGCGCAACTCGCCCACACTCAAGTGACGATCAATGAACTCGCCATTGCGTAAATTGACGGCCGAAGATTTCAGCAGCTCGGTTTCGCCGCGAACGATTTCGAGCCCGTTGATTGCAAGCTCGTCGACCGTCAGGTCGATAGGTAATTCGACCGTGGGCCATGGCAAGCGCGCCGGAAGCGCAATGAGATTGGGGCCGGGTACAACCTCGGGTTCCGCCAGTTCAATGTGCATCTGTTCGATGCGCAGCGAATGAATGGTTAGGCGTCCACCCAACACCGACTGCAGCGCGTGATCCAAGCGCAGCTCAGCGATGCGGACCACCACTCCAGCGTCGCGATAGCTGACGTCGCGCAACACCAGCGGGCCCAGCAATCGCCCTTCGCTGGAGCCGATCTGCACACTGCCCGGCGGCAACCGGGCAAGCACGCGGGCAAGCGTCCATTCGCGGCCGGAGCTGCTTGCCAGCAGCCACAGCAGCAGCGCGAACGCCGCAGCGAGCAACAATCCAACCGCCACCAGCAATCGACGCCGAGTCACAACTCGGGCCCGATACCGATGTGCAGGCGCAGTGCCTGGTCGGGATCATCAAGT
>JBBQQV010000268.1:0-4875 GCA_038215505.1 Lysobacterales bacterium | reverse complement strand
ACATCGACGTCGCTGCGATGATGACTTGGATGAAGGTTGACACCGACGCTGGCCCGCCAGCGGCTCTGCGGCTGCCAGAAGTCGCCGCGCAACTTCAATTCACCGAATCTACCGTGAGGGGCAGCGGATTCACCCTTCGCGACGTTGACTTGCGACTCTCCGCCTTGCGCGACGGTTTGCCGGCGACACTTTCCCTGTCAGCAACCAGCACCGAAATAAGCGCCGAAAGCTGGCAGCTGACTGCGCAAGCCACTCCGCGTCAACGTGCGCAGGGCATTCGTGTCGAGGCAATCGAGATGACCCTGAGCACGCACTCCGAATCACAACCTGCGGCCTCGTTGAGCGGAGAATTGGATCTGCAGTTGCCGCAACGACTCCGCATGGACCTTGTGCTCACGCTTTCGCATCCCGAGCAGCTGGCTCTACCCACCTTGCCCGCCGCACTGCAGGCACCCATGGCTGAGCCTATTACGCTTAGCTATGACGGTGCCGGAGACCTCAGCGCAGCGATGAAAATTCACGCCGGCAGCCAGGGACAGCTGCTGGACATCACTACCCATATGAATAGTTTGCTTGATTGGACTCAGCTTGATCGGGTCGGCGCAGATGGCGGCACTCCGCTGCCGCCCATGCAAGGCAGCGCCAAGCTGCCCAACTTCGAGTTTGGGGGCGTACTAATCGAAGGCTTGCAGATCGAGCTGACGCCCGATTCGGCCGATTCACCGGATGCGCCAGTCGAGCAAAAACGGTGAACGCAGCGACCGATTTTTCCACACGCTTGCTGCACTGGTTCGACCTCCACGGCCGTCACGATCTGCCTTGGCAGCACCCGCGCACTGCCTACCGGGTCTGGGTGGCGGAAATCATGCTGCAGCAGACCCAAGTCAGTACCGTCATTCCCTATTACCAGCGCTTCCTGGATTCATTTGCGGATTTGCCTGCCTTGGCCGCGGCATCCGAGGACGAAGTGCTTGGCCGCTGGTCTGGACTTGGCTACTACAGCCGTGCGCGCAATTTGCACGCGGCCGCCAAGCGTTGCGTGACGGAGCACGCTGGTGAACTGCCCACTGGCATCGCTGCGTTGATGCAGCTACCGGGTATTGGTCGGTCTACCGCCGCCGCCATCCTTGCGCAAGCGCATGGACAATCGCAGGCAATTCTCGACGGTAATGTGAAGCGTCTGCTGTGTCGCCTGTTCGCGATTGAAGGCTGGCCCGGCGCCGGAAGAGTCGAGAAGCAGCTCTGGCCACTTGCGCAGTCTCTGTTACCGACTGACGGTGAGCAGGCAAGGCTTGCGGACTACACGCAAGCGATCATGGATTTCGGCGCGAGTCAGTGCCGGCGCAGTCGACCGGATTGCGCCGTTTGTCCGTTCGAAACTGATTGCGCAGCGCGTCGTCTGGATCGAGTCAATCAACTGCCGCAGGCGCGACCCAGCAAGGTCTTGCCGCAACTCGAGTGTGTGATGCTGCTGCTCGCAGGCAACGATGGAACGTTTCTGCTGCAGCGCCGCCCGCCCGTCGGGGTATGGGCCAGCCTGTGGAGCCTGCCGCAATTCGACGACGTGGAAGCTGCTCAAGCAAGCGCACACAGGTTGGGAGTGACACGCGGATTGCTTGCGCCAATGCCACCCATCGAACACGTGTTCAGCCATTTTCGCCTGCGCATTCAGGCGTTGCATGCAGGCATCGAGCTTCCTTCGCAGCGGGTAGCGGATACTGCTGACTCGCGCTGGCTCAACGCGGTCGAGCTGCAATCGCTCGGCCTGCCTGCACCGGTCCGTCGCCTCATCGATTCCGTGTCCGAATTCAAACGACAAACAGCATGAACCGAACCGTACTCTGCAAGCGCCAGAACATCACTACCGATGGCCTCGACTTTGCTCCTCTACCCGGCGAGCTTGGTCAACGCATCTTCAATGACATCGGCAAGCCCGCCTGGCAGCTTTGGCTCGCCCACCAGACGATGCTGATCAACGAGAATCGGCTCAATCCACGCGACCCCAAAGCGCGTGCGTACCTCGCTGAGCAAGCCGAGCAGTATTTGTTTGGCGAGGGTGCGGAGCAGCCGGCGGGCTTCGTCGCGCCTGAGTAGGCGAGAGCTTGATTCAGGGAGCGGCACACGAACGCCTGCTGGGCTAAACCAGCCCAGCCGCATCGATCCAAACCGCCGACTCTCTGATCTCGGTTGCGAAGTTGCGCACCGGCGAATAAGCAGGCGCGCACAACGCACGGCCATCACGCACGTCGAATTTGGCCGCGTGCAGCGTGCATTCGATGGTGCCGGCTTCGGCATCGAATTCCCCCGCAGAAAGCTCAAAATCCTGGTGCGAACAGCGGTCCTCCAGGGCGTATACCGCACCGTCGAGATTGAACAGAAGCACCGCTGTGTCGCCATGCCAAACGACCCGGGTCTCGCCCGGTAGCAATTCCGACTGCGCGCATACACGCACCCATGCCGGCTCGGTCACAGGGATTTTTCCAGAATCTCAAACTGCAAATCATCTCGACGCGGCAGGCCGAAGCGCTCGTCGGTCGCCGGAAATGGCTTCTTGATGCCGGTTCGCCGATAACCACGGCGTTCGTACCAGGCAATCAACTCTTCGCGCAGATCGATTACGGTCATGCGCATCAACGGCAACTGCCAGTCAGCGCGCGCTACCCGTTCGGCTTCGGCTAGAACGGCACGTCCGACCCCAGCGTTTTGCAAGTCCGGCCGCACCGCAAACATTCCGAAGTAGGCAAGCCCAGCCTCATCGCACACGTGTGCGCAAGCAATCATTTTGCCGTCTTGCAGCGCAATCAGCACCCGCGAGCGCGTCCGCTCGACATCGCCACGCAGCACCTCGGGATGGATTCGATTGCCATCCAGAATGTCGGCTTCCGTCGTCCAGCCCTGGCGGCTGGAATCACCACGATAGGCGCTGGTGATGAGCGGGACCAGCGCAGGGATGTCGGCGGTAGTCGCGGGGCGAAAAGTCAGGGTGGGCATTTTTGGGCTGAGGGCTGAGGGCTTAAGAGCGGGGCTGGGGGCTGGGGGCTGGGCTGTCGGGTTAGCTTGACCTTGATCGACGAGGTTCGCTGCCCTGACCAAAAGCGGCGAGACGCATCGCATAAATGCGCAAGAACTGACGGGCAGCGGCCAATCTGGTGGTAAGCGGTGGCAAAGGGAAATTGACGCATAATTTGTGCGCACGTAATGTGTGCGCACATATTGCGACCTTGGAGTGGCCGTGACTAATTTGACGCTATCGATCGATGAAAAAACATTGGAGCGTGCGCGCGCAGCGGCGCAAGCCATGCAAAAGAGTTTGAATCAGCTGGTGCGTGAATACATTGAGCGGCTGGCCGGCGCCTCGCAGCTCGAAGCCGAGCACGCCGCATTTGAGGCGCGCGCCCAGTCTGCCGGTGGGCAACTCCACGGCTGGAAATTTGATCGCGAAGAAGCAAACGCACGTGGCTAGTTTTATTGACTCCAACATTCTTATTTATGCCGAAGCCAGCGACGAACCGGCCAAACAAGGCGTTGCCCTGACCCTGCTGCGCCGACTAAAGCTAGACGGCAGCGGCGTAATTTCCACCCAAGTGCTGCAAGAGTTCGCCAATGTCGCACTGCGCAAGTTGCGCCTCAATGCGCACCACGTGCGCTTACAACTGCAAGCGCATCAACGCTTTGAAGTGATCCAAGTGACCCCGAACTTGATCCACGCTGCGCTGGATTTGCATCAGACGCGCAGCGTGTCTTTTTATGATGCGCTGATCGTAGCAGCCGCCCATCAAGCCGGGTGCGACACGCTTTACAGTGAAGACTTGAACACGGCTGAAATAATGGCTGGCGTGAAGGCAGTGAATCCGTTCTTGTAACAGGCCAAGCTGGCCAATTCAGCCTGCCTGCGCGTTTCATGAAAAGGCCGGGCTAGCTGGCGACTTTGGAGTGCCCAGCATTCGTAGTTGCGCAGCGCGTCACTCGTGGTGCCGAAAAATTCAACACAAACCGGCCGTCGACAATTTCGCGCTCTATTGATCGCTGTCAGCCGATGGCGCGCATGGCCGGTGGTGCTCAACCCGAGCGGCGTTATGCGGGCCAAGGGCTCGGTCATTGGCCCATCAACCTGCCCTGCCTCACAGCGATGCCGAGGTGAAAATCAATAACTCTGACCTCGTCGATCCTGCCATCGATCCATGATCTGGTCGGTGCTTGCTGCACCAGTTCGCGTGGCGCGTTGTAGCGGTATCCTTCGAAGCCTCTCCCATTTACATTCCTGATCCATGACCCGATTCGAACTCCAACTCGATCTGCCTGAACAACTGGCGCGGGACGCACAGGCCGCCGGCTTGCTGACGCCCAAGGGGCTGCGCGGCCTGCTCAAGGACGCCATGCAACGGCGCGCCGCTCAGGAACTGCTGGCTGGTGCTCAACGCGCCAGCGAGGCTGGTAGCAAGACGCTGTCGATGCGCCAGATTCAGGCCGAGGTGAAGGCTGTGCGTCGAGAGAAGCGCAACAAGCCCGGCGCATGACCCGCCCGCCGCGGCTGGTGGTCGATACCAACGTGTTGGTCTCGGCGGTCCTGTGGCAGGGCACGCCGGGGCGGTTGCTGGAACTGGCCGGCGAGCAAGCCGTCCAGCTGCTAACCAGCCGGGCACTGCTTGCCGAACTGGACTCCGTCCTGCACCGCAGCAAGCTCGCCAAGCCGGTCGCCGCTACCGGCCTGAGCGCCGACCAGATGCTGGCGAACTACCGCAAACTCGCCACCGTGGTCATCGTGCGGCCGTTGGCCGCACCGGTCTCACGCGATCCCGACGACGACCGTGTGCTTGAATGCGCGCTGGCCGCACGCGCCGACCTCATCGTCTCCGGCGATGAGGATCTGCTCAC
>JBBQQV010000267.1:0-4890 GCA_038215505.1 Lysobacterales bacterium | reverse complement strand
CGACCTTGTAGACGCGGATGCCGATGTCTTCGCAGGCCTTTCGGTCCAGACCCAGATACTCGAGCGCTTGCAGCACGTCGAGGTAGCTCTTGCCGGTGGTGATGATGCCGAGCCGCGCGTTCGGCGAGTCGATCACCGTCTTGTCGATGCGATTGGCGCGCGCAAAGGCCACGGCCGCCTGCACGGCGTATTGGTGCAGACGCATTTCCTGATTGAGCGGCGGATCCGGCCAACGGATGTTGAGACCACCAGCCGGCATCTCGAAATCGGTGGGCAATACGATGTCGAGCTGATGCGGATTGACGTTGACCGAGGCGGAGGATTCGACCGTCTCGGCAATCGTCTTGAAGCCCACCCAGCGGCCGGTGAATCGGCTCATCGCCCAGCCCAACAAACCCATATCGAGGATGTCTTGCACGCCGGCGGGGTTGAGCACCGGCATCATCGCGCTGACAAACTCAAGCTCGGAGCCGTGCGGCAGGGTCGAGCTGCGACAGGCATGATCGTCGGCGGCCAGCGCCAGCACGCCGCCATGCTTCGAGGTGCCGGCGGCATTGCCGTGTTTGAAGACGTCGCCGGAGCGATCCACGCCCGGCCCCTTGCCGTACCACATGGCGAACACGCCATCGACTTTCGCGCCGGGAAACAGATTGGTCTGCTGGGTGCCCCAGACCATGGTCGCGCCAAGGTCTTCATTGAGGCCAGGCACGAATTCGATTTTCGAAGCGGCAAGGTGCTTCTTGGCCTTCCACAGCTCCAGATCAAAACCACCGAGCGGACTGCCGCGATAGCCCGATATGAAGCCGCCGGTATTGATGCCGGCAGCGCGGTCACGCATCTGCTGCATCAGCGGCAGGCGCACCAGCGCTTGCACCCCCGAGAGGTAGATGCGCCCTTCGGTACGGGTATATTTGTCGTCCAGAGTGATGCTGGTGTCGACGGCAGCGGCGATAGCAGACATGGTTTTCAGCGGCCAGAAAGATCGGAGAAGTTTATCACTCAGGCTTAACCACTCTATCGCCTGCAAGCCACGCTTTCCGCTGACACCATGGCTGCGCTACGCTCAGAGTCCACGTTGCGGGAGTAGCGTCGATGGCGTTCGCCAAGCTCAGTGTCATGGTGGTCGAAGACCACGGCTTCCAGCGGAGAATGGCGCTGCGCCTACTGGCGGAACTTGGCGTGTCCAAGGTGTACGAAGCGGTCGACGGCAATGAAGCCTTGGCGATCTTGCGCGCCCTGCCCGAAGTGCCCGATATCGTGGTGGTTGATCTCGACCTGCCAGGCATGGACGGCATCGAGCTGATCGGGCACTTGGCACAGGCCAAACTGGCACGAGCGGTGGTGGTGGCAAGCGCGCTGGACGCGGCCCTGCTCAATACTGTGCAGACCATGGCCCGTGCCTATGGTTTGCGGGTATTAGCGTCGCTGGAGAAGCCGCTGACTTCGGCCAAACTGACGGAAGTAATGACCGCCTATGAATTGCAGGATGAAGACCTCGACGATGAGGTCGGCGTCGAGATCAGCCGTGCCTCGATCGAAGATGCACTTGCCGCGGGCGACTTCGTTTCCTATTTCCAGCCGCAGGTGACGCTGAGCAATGGCCATGTGGTGGCAGTTGAAGCGCTGGCGAGGTGGAAGCATGCGGACGGGCAAATGGTGCGGCCGGCGCATTTCATTCCCGTGATCGAGCGTGAAGGATTGATTGACCAGCTGACCGATCAGATTCTGGATGCCGCCTGCGGCTGGAAAGCCAGCTGGGCGCAGCGCGGACTGCATGTGCGGATAGCCGTGAATGTGTCGATGTTGAACCTGTCCAATGTCGGCGTGGTGGACCGTTACTTGGCCATCGTCCGCAAGCATGAGATCGATCCGCGTGAGGTGGTGCTGGAAATCACCGAAAGCGCGGTGATGGGAGAGGCAGCGCATGCGCTGAACGTGCTGGCGCGGTTGCGTCTGAAGGGCTTCGGTTTGTCGATTGACGACTTCGGAACTGGCTATTCGTCACTCTCGCAACTGTCGCAGATCCCCTTTACCGAGCTGAAAATCGATCAGAGCTTTGTCAGCGGCGCGCCACGGCAACCGCGCAAGCGGGCCGTGGTCGAAGCCAGCTTGGGCTTGGCCCGCAAGCTCAATCTGGGCGTGGTTGCCGAGGGCGTCGAGAACGTCGACGAATGGCAGATGCTGGCTGACCTCGGCTGCACCTTTGCGCAGGGCTACTTGATCAGTCGACCAGTAGCGGGCGATCAGCTGCCCGACGTGGTCGCACACTGGCGGCGACCGCAGGTGTGAGCGGTCGCTGCTGATGGATCGCTGCTGATGAATCGTTAAGGCAGCGCCATGCGCGGACTCGATTTGCGACTCAGCATCCGCCTGCAGCTGCTGGCGATGTTCGGCGTGTTGCTGGTGGCGTCGATGGGCGTGCTGGTGCTGGACGAAATCAGTCAGTCGCGCACGCGCGAATCCCTCGATCATCTGAAAACGCAGTCGCTGGAAGGGCTGCGCCGCTCGGTGGCGGTGTCGGATGCTTACGGCGTCGATGTCATCGATACCGTGTTCAAACTGCGCAACAGCCTGATGAGTTGGCAGCAGGCACAGGCCATCGTCGAACGCGCCACCTTGCGCATCGAGTTGCATTGGCAAGACCTGCTGATGCTGGACCGTTCGCCGGAGCAGCAACAGTTGTTCAGCGAGGCGGCCGAGGCCCGCGTCGATGCCGACCGCGCGGTAGATCATCTGCGCGACATTCTGGATGCGCAGGATCTGCCGGCGTTGGGGCGCTTTGCGGATGTCGAGATGTATCCGGCCATTGATCCCGTAGCGACGCGGTTGCGTCACTTGGCCGACCTCGAATTGATCCGCGCGGAGATCCTAGTCAGGCAGGATGTGGCGCGCATGCAGCGCGCCAGCGCCATGCGTTTTGTGATCAGCGCGCTGACCTTGCTGTTGGTCGGACTGGTTGGCCGCAACATCGTCCGCAACATCTATCGTGGAGTGGAGAGCCTAGTCAGGTTGGCCAATGCCATGCGCCGTCATCAATTCGATGAAGAGCCGAGTTACCAGCCGCGCGGTGAGTTGGGCGAAGTGGTGAATGCGTTTGTCGGCATGCGCGACGAAGTGCAGAAGTACGAAGCGGAGTTGAACGCGTCTCTGGAGGACATCCAGCGTGTGCAGCGTGCCTTGCAGGAGCGCGACCTGTTCCAGCGCTCGCTGCTGTCGGCTGCTCGCATTGCGATTCTGGCGTTTGATGGCAAGGCGCGCTTCACCCATGTCAACCCATTTGCGGAAGAGTTGCTGGGCTACCGCGCGGACGAGTTGATCGGCCAGTTCGCCGCCGCAGCCGACAGCGGTGAAGCGGTGACCCGCTTACCGAATCTGATCGATCAGACAGAAGTGGATGCACTCGCTCTCGAACTGAGCATCGCCTTGGGTCGCCCAGTGCCAGCCACTTGGCGCGCGCTGTTGGCGATGGCCGAAGCTGGCTGGCCGCCGCGCGAATTCACCATGCGCCGCAAAGACGGCTCGGCGGTGCCGGTGCTGGTGGCGGTATCCATCATCTCCGATGACCAGGGTCGGCTGATTGGCTTGCTCAGCGTGGCCACCGATCTCACCGTGATCAAGCGACTGGAAGTGGAGCTGCGCGCCAGCGAGCAGCAAGCCAATGAAGCCAGCAGCGCCAAGAGCGCTTTCCTCGCCGCCATGAGCCACGAAATCCGCACGCCGATGATCGGCGTCACTGGCATGGTCGAGGTGTTGAGCCATACCCGCATGGACGTCGAACAGCGGCGTGCGCTGAACGTCATTCAGCACTCGGCGGAGAGCCTGCTGCAGATCATTGGCGACATCCTTGATTTCTCCAAGATCGAGGCGGGTCGACTCGACTTGTCGCCGACCACCGTGTCCCTGCGCAAGCTGGTCACCGCGGTGTCCTACAACTTCATGGACGCGGCCTCGGGCAAGGGCTTGCAGCTCACCATAGAAATCGACGATGGCCTCGCCCGCGCGCACATCGTCGACGCGGTGCGCCTGCGGCAGATTCTCGCCAACTTCGTCTCCAACGCACTCAAGTTCACCGAGCGCGGCAGCATTCGAATTGGGGTACGCGCGCTGGAGTCGAATGCAGCAGACGAGCGCGTCGAAATCAGCGTCATTGACACCGGCATCGGCATCTCAGAGGAGGCGCAGAAGCATCTGTTTCAGCCCTTTACTCAAGCCGAAGCCGACACGTCCAGACGTTTTGGCGGCACCGGCCTGGGCTTGACCATCTGTCGACGCTTGGCCGACCTGATGGGTGGCAGCGTCAGCATGCAAAGCACGCCGGGGGTTGGAACAACCATCCGTTTGCTCGTGCTGCTGGCGCGCGGCAAGGTTGAAGATATTGTTGGCGGTGAACGCTTTGAGCCGCTCAGCGTGCCGGCGTTCCAGCCGCGGCAGCTGCCCAGCAATCTGGAAGCCGAACGCCAGCGCAGCCTGGTGTTGTTGGTCGACGATCACCCCACCAATCGGCTGGTGTTAACGCGCCAGTTGGGACTGGCCGGATTCGCCTGCGAAACTGCCGAGGATGGCGAGCAAGGTCTGGCGCGCTGGCGCGAAGGTCGCTTCGCGCTGGTGCTGACCGATGTGCATATGCCAAGGATGGATGGTTACGCCTTGACCCGCGCCATTCGTGCAGAGGAACAAGCCAGCAAAGCGCGGCGCACGCCGATCATCGCGATTACCGCGGCCGCCATGAAAGGCGAATCGGAGCGCTGCATGGAAGCTGGCATGGATGATTTCCTGACCAAGCCGGTCACCATTCCGATCCTGCTTGATCGCTTGCAACACTGGCTGCCACACCTCTTGATCGACTCTACCGATCCCAGCCCAGCCGTGGTTGAGGCCACCGCCCTGCCC
>JBBQQV010000266.1:0-4898 GCA_038215505.1 Lysobacterales bacterium | reverse complement strand
GAATTTGCCCAAACCGTTGCCCACGACGCCGGATTTTTCTGCGCGTTTTGTGCTGTTTTCACGCGTTGCTGCCCTTGTCGCGGCGTTGGGATGCGCTGCTGTGCTGGTGGGATGGTGGTTGAATATTGCCGCACTAAAAAGCGTGTTGCCCAACATGGTTTCCATGAAACCCAACACGGCCTTGTGCTTCATGCTATTGGGTTCCGTTTTGTGGCTGCTCAATGGACGGAACATATCAACGCGGCGCCAATGGTGGCTGCGTGGTTTGGCCAGCTTGGTGGTGCTTACCACGGGACTCACCTTGCTGCAGTACCTGCTGTCGTCCGATTGGGGTATAGACCAATGGCTGTTTCTGGATGACACGCGCGCCACCAAAACGTCTCAGCCCGGTCGTATGTCTCCCGTCACGGCCATCGCCTTGGGGATGCTGGCACTGGCAACGCTCTGCATGATCACGCGTCCTGCAATCACCCGTAAATTGGCCACTGGCGCTTTGCTTATTGGTGCGCTGGGCATCAATGGCTATCTTTTTGGCGTTGAATCGATGTACGACGCGGCGGCATTTACTTCGCTGGCCGTTCATACGGCTATATTGTTGGTGTTGCTCAGCTTGGGGGTTCTGGTAGCACGCCCCACCCACAGCGCAAACGACCTCATCTTGAGGGCGACCTTGGGCGGTGCATCGGCGCGCGCCCTCACGCTGACCATTCCTTTGGCGCTAGGCGGTCTCAGCGTGCTGATTTGGTTGGGATTGCAATGGCAATGGTTTGACCCACGCTTTGGCCTCGCAGTAGGCGTTGTGCTCGGCATGGTGCTGTCGGTGCTCATTGGGCAACGCGTGGCGCGCGAACTCTATACGGCCGATACCGCCAAGGGCCGGGTTCAGGCTGAGCTTGTTGACCTGAACCAGCGGTTGGAGCAAACGGTGGCTGAACGTACTGCATCCTTGCAGCAACTCAATGCCAATTTGCAAGCCGAAATACTGGAACGCGAATTAGCGCAGAGGGTGCTGAGCGATAGCGAAAGCCGCTTGACCGGGGTGCTTGAATCGGCCATGGATGCAATTGTCAGTGTGAACAGCGCCCACCAAATCGTTCTGTTCAATTCTGCGGCCGAAAAAATGTTTGGTCGTGCCGCTGACGACATGAAGGGCCAGCCGCTGGATCGCCTCATACCGGCACAATTCCGTGCAGAACACAGTCAACACATCAGCCATTTCGGCAAAACGGTCAACACCAGCAGGGCGATGGGGGCGCTGGGCCAGCTCATCGCGCTACGCGCCAACGGCGAGGAATTCCCGATTGAGGCTTCTATTTCCCAAGTGGATGTGGGCAACCAAAAGCTTTTTACCGTTATCGTGCGCGACATCACCGAGCGAAAGGCGACCGCGGCGGCGCTGAGTGCGAGCGAGGCGAGCTTGGCCGCCGCGCAACAGCGCGCGAAAATCGGCAGTTGGGAACTTAAGCTGGCCGATAAAACGGGCTATTGGTCCGCGCAAATGTTCCGACTATTTGCCCGCGATCCGGCCCTCGGGATAATGACCCTCGAGCAGTTTATCGCCATGATCCATCCGCGAGACCGTGAGTTTATCGGCCGCGACCTGGCGCAGACGATCGCCGAACGCCGTGACCTCCATCAAGATTTCCGAGTTGTCTTGCCCGACGGCAGCGTCCGCTGGATCGAAACCCGCGGCGAACTGACGTACGACGAGGCGAGGCAACCCGCGAGCCTGATCGGCACGTCGCAGGACATCACCGCGCGCAAGCTGGCTGAGGATTCCCTCATTGTCGCCAAGGAAAAAACGGAGACCGTCAACATAGAACTGGCACGCTCCAATGCCGACCTGGAGCAGTTCGCCTACGTTGCGTCGCACGACCTGCAGGAGCCGCTGCGCTCGGTCGCCAGCTGCGTTCAGTTGCTGCAAAAACGTTACAAAGGCCAGCTCGATGCGCGGGCTGACACGTTCATTGCCCACGCCGTCAGTGGTGCGACGCGCATGCAAGCTCTCATTGACGACCTGCTTGCCTTTTCCCGGATTGGCAGCAAATCGAACCAGGCTACCGATATCTCGATGCAATCCGCCCTGGCTGCAGCCATCGCCAACCTGGAGATGGCCATCGCTGACAGCAACGCGCAGATTACCCACGACCCGCTGCCCAACATAAACGCGCAAGGCATTCTGATCACGCAGTTACTCCAAAACTTGATTGCAAACGCCATCAAGTTCCGGGGCGACACGCCGGCGGTGGTGCATGTGGGCGCGCGCCAACAGGGTGACGAATGGGTCTTGAGCGTGGCAGATCAGGGCATTGGCATTGAGCCGAAATATTTCAAGCGCATCTTTGAACTGTTCAAGCGCCTGCATACGCGCGAAGAATACGCCGGCACCGGCATTGGCTTGGCGTTGTGCAAGAAGATTGTGGAGCACCACGGCGGGCGTATCTGGGTCGAATCGGAGCCAGGGCGAGGGTCGACTTTCTCCTTTGCGTTGCCGCGTAGACTGAAACAACACTTGGCAACAAACTTTGACGGCGGTCGGAATCCCGGTGTTTGAGTGTGCCGCCCAAAGGATTTGCCCGCGCCGATTCTCGTAGCCAGCGCACTTTGGGCCCATTTAAGGAGCAGAATCAATCCTTCCAATAGTACGTGGAGTCATGACATGGATGCATATGGAGATCGGCGCGATGCGTTCCGCCGCTTGCACGCCGCTGATTGCTTCGTGATGCCAAACCCGTGGGATGCAGGGAGCGCTCGGGCTCTTGAGCAGATGGGATTCAAGGCTCTGGCGACGACCAGCTCCGGCTTCGCGTGGACGATCGGTCGCCCGGACAATGGAATCAAGCTTGATGAGGCGCTCGAGCATCTCCGTCGCATCGTGGCCGCCGTGGCGCTGCCGGTGAATGCAGATTTCGAGGGCGGCTTCGCGATTGATCCGGAACAGGTCGCCGCGAACGTGAAGCTCGCCGTGGCCACCGGAATTGCCGGACTCTCGATCGAAGATTCCACGGGCGACGCGGCCCATCCTCTCCATGACTTCGATCTGGCCGTGGCGCGTATCAGGGCAGCGCGTCGGGCGATCGACGAGAGCGGCACAGGCGTGGTGCTCACCGGCCGATCCGAGGGTTTCGTGTGCGGGCGTCCCGATATCGACGAAACGATCCGCAGGCTGATTGCCTATTCAGAGGCCGGGGCGGACTGCCTCTACGCGCCGCGGATTGACAACGCCGAGCAAATCGCCGCAGTGATCGCCGCGGTGTCGCCCAAACCGGTGAACCTGCTGATAAACGCACCATTCATGACGGTCGCCGAGGCGGCTGATCTGGGAGTGCGCCGGGTCAGCGTGGGCGGTACGCTTGCGCGTACGGCTTGGGCTGGATTCCTGCAGGCGGCCAGAGGCATCGCAGAAACGGGGACGTTCTCTCATTTCGAGCGGCTCCCGAATGTGGATGCACTCTTTCTTGACCGATAAGGGCTTTCACGCCCATGCACCAGAGACCCACCCGAAGGTGCAGGAACTGCGCGACCTCGCCGCCTGGTCGGAAGGCATGGTCTGGTGTTCGCCCGAGCGCCATGGCGCGATGACCGGCATCATGAAGAGTCAGATTGACTGGATACCGCTGTCCCTTGGCGCGGTCCGTCCGACCCAGGGCAAGACTTTGGCCGTGATGGAGGTCAGCGGAGGCTCGGAGTCGTTCAACGCGGTCAATCAATTGCGTATCCTTGGCAGGTGGATGCGTATGCTGACCATCCCGAACCAGAGCAGCGTTGCAAAAGCGTTCCTGGAGTTCGACCAGGCGGGCCGCATGCAACCGTCGCCGTACTATGACCGGGTCGTCGATGTCATGGAGGAGTTGGTCAAGTTCACGCTGCTGACCCGCGACGTGGCGCCTTACCTCGTTGACCGCTACAGCGAGCGCAAGGAGTCGGCCCAAGCGTTGTCGAAGAGGGTGAATCATAAGGCGCTCTGACGTTACGGCTCGCGCGCGCGAGGCCTGCCGGGGCGCCGTGCATGGCTGACCGATTCAAGGAGAACAGGCAGATGAATACGTCGATCTTCGAAGCCGGTGGTTTCCGCTGCATCCCGGCCGTCTCCCAGTATTCCGGCGGCGTCGCCGCGCAGTCCGGTTTCCGCATCGAGCGCGCTCGATTTTCCAGCCTAGTCCCGCTGGCCGAGGGTTTTGAGCGTATCGCCCGGCATCTGGCGGCCCTGGGCCGACCCAATGGCGCCTTGTGTGCCTGCGAACTGCGCTCGCCCGCGCCGTTCACCGAGGACGGTTTTCGCGCCTTCAACGCCCTCTACATCCAGACGCTGGAGCGCTGGGAGTTGATGCGCGGTGGCATCAATCCGGTGGCGCGCAGCAATGTCTGTCCCGAGATCGACCCGCCGGCGCAGCCAGGTTTTCATGCGTTCTGCTACACCGTGGCCGATGCTGCCCCGCAGCCGTCCTTCGTCGTGTCCGGTAGCGGCGAGGCGCCCGAGGGCAGGGGCGACTACCGGGACCATACGATCGCGTTCGGTGACGTCTCGGCCACCGGTCTGCGCAAGAAGGCGCAGTTCGTGCTGTCAGAGATGGAGCGGCGCTTGCAGGCACTGGGATTCGACTGGACATCTGTGACCGCAACGCAGGTCTATTCTGTCCACGATATCCATCCGCTGCTGGCCGATGAACTGGTGCGCCGCGGCGCGATGCGCCACGGCCTGGTCTGGCACTACGACCGGCCACCGGTCCAGCACCTGGAGTACGAGATGGATTGCCGCGGAGTATCGATGGAGATCGTGTTGCCGGCCTGAATTGCCCGTCGGTTGCACGCGCTGCGGCCCGGGGCGCATTGCAGCCCCCATCCATCCTGGAAGGCCCGCTCGCTTGAGGGTACGTCAGTCTTCGCGGCGCAGCAGC
>JBBQQV010000265.1:0-4923 GCA_038215505.1 Lysobacterales bacterium | reverse complement strand
GATGGCGGCGCTACCCGACGTCACTCGCAGTGTGCTTTGGCTGTATCACGGCGAAGGCTACACCCACGATGAAATTGCCCAACTGATGGGGCGTACGGTCAGTTTCTCGAAATCGCAGTTGGCCCGCGGCACGCAACGACTGCGGTTTGCTTTGACCGAACCCGAGCATGCGCCGAATCCGACCAGGGAGAACTGCCATGTCAGTTATGCCAACTGATCGCCGCGCGGCAGAAACAAACGTCCACGATTTACCAGCCAGCGCCAGCTTGAGCCATGCACTCGCCACGTTGCCGTTGTTTGATCCGCCGAGCGATGGTTGGCTGCGGTTGCGCGCCAGTATCGAAAAAGGCGGTTTCCCATCCACCCAATCCAATCACGCCAACACGCGCTTGACTGGCTTGCCACCTCGTCCGTGGCGATCACCTTGGCGCGTGCAGCGCGGCCATCGTCTGTTGGCGGTTGCCGCAGCCCTCGCCTTGGCCGCACTGCTCCTCGGCGTCCCTGATGATTGGAAATCGTTGCCGGCGCTGCCGATCAATACCGGCCTTGTGAGCCCTGTTGGGACCACGCCGGACGTGGCGGAGCACGTATTGCCTAGTGCCACCAGCGACGAAAATTCGCAGACGGAAACGCTGATGGCCGAATCGGCGCGTCTGCAATCGTTGCTGGGCTTCACAGCAGCAAGCGGTCGCGATGCCGAAACGTTGGCGATCGAACTCGCCTTGGTCGACCGCATGCAATGGATCGACTACCTGTTGGCCGACCCCAACGCCACTGCCGCCACCCGCGAGGTGTTGTGGCAGCAGCGAGTGGAGTTGCTGACCCAGCGCTTGGCACTTGGCCAACGCGACTCATTGATCGCTGCCAGTGACGCCGCCACCCGCGAAGTCACGCTGTGATCGCCCGCATCTGCCATTGCTCGCTATGAAGGAGAGCCCCATGACTCGAATGTTTTTGGCTGCGTTGTTGGCCTTGCTCGCAAGCCCCAGCGCTACGGCAATGGAACCCTTTGCGGTGACACCCGAACAGTCCCAGGACGCGCGTCGGATCGAGCACGACCGCGCGCAGGCCGAGCGCGCACGTGCTCAAGTCGAGCGCGCCGCTGAGAGCAGTGCCGATCTTGCCAATGCGCAAGCTGAGCTGCGGCGCGCACAGCAAGAGTTGGGCACGCTGTCCAGCCGCATCGCCGGCCTGTCGATGCAGATCGCACGTGCTGACATCGAGGCGGCGCTGGCACGTCCAGCGTTTGATCGCCCCATGATCGGCGTCGTGCTGCGTAGCGACCCGCAAGCGGGCGTGGGCATTTCCGGGGTCACGCCCAACAGCCCGGCAGAACGCGCAGGATTGCGTTCTGGTGACCGCATCCTTGAAATTGAAGGCAAACCCTTCGGCGCTGGCTCAGCCCAATCGCGCTTGGATGAGGCACGCGAGCGCCTGAGCGAACTCGAAGTCGGTCAAGTGCTTGCGCTGGAATATATGCGCGACAAGCAACGCAGCCACGTTGAGGTCACCGCCGACATGTTGCCGGGGCTGGCGTGGTGGCGCGGCCGCGCCCTCGATGCGGATAGCGTGCGTGCGCAGATTGAGCCCTTGATCGCGATGCGCGGCCTGCTCGACATCGAGCAGATCACGCCGATGGTGCCCTGCATCGACGACGGCGGCGAATGCATGACCGCCAGGCTCGCCTTTGCAGACAGCTTGCGCTGGCGCGGATTGCGCATGGCCGCTGTGAACGCCGAGCTCGGACGCTACTTCGCCAGCGCGCGTGGCGTGCTGGTACTGAGCGCCAAGGAGAGTCCACTGCAAGGTCTGCAAGCAGGCGATGTGTTACTCAGTATCGACGAGCAGGATGTCAATGAACCTACCGACGTGTTGCGGGCGCTGCGCGATGCTCAGCAAAGTCGCAAAGCCGAGCAGCCAGTGGCGGTGCGCTTGATGCGTGATCGCAAGGCGCAGAAGTTGGAGCTGCAG
Source organism: Lysobacterales bacterium (assembly GCA_038215505.1). Taxonomy (GTDB): domain Bacteria; phylum Pseudomonadota; class Gammaproteobacteria; order Xanthomonadales; family Xanthomonadaceae; genus JANNWF01. Next base: position 2,952 of record JBBQQV010000265.1, on the reverse strand, counting down.
GCTGCCGCATTACCGCGACTTCCTGGCTTCGCACCGCCGGCGCCGCCAGTTCCCCCGCTGCCACCGACTCCTGCTTCGGCACCGATGCCGCCGATGCCAAACGCGCTGCCGGCGATGCCTTCTGCTCCCGCAGCGCCAGCGCCAGCGCCTCCGCCTCCGCCACCGCCGCCGTCTCGCGGCGTTCTGGAAAGTGTGCTGCTCTAGCAACGACATGAGATGCGCTACCGGCCGCCTGCTGGCTGCGCATCGCTGCACCGATTGCACACGGCGAGTGGGGCCGTTCGTTTCACCCACATGCAGCCACCGGACCGCAGCCAATGCACCCACGCCGTTGCGCCTAAGTCAGTAGGCGCTTGATCGCAGGTTGCGCCTCCTGCTGTCCTGACCTACGCTGCGGCCACTTCAGATTCGCGCAGTTGCGCCGAATCACCTCGGGGAATAGCGCATGGCGTCGATCTTGTTTGGCCTGTTTGGTCTCGCCTGCCTGATCGGTTTGGCCTTTTTGTTTTCCAACAACAAGCGCGCCGTTGATTGGCAACTGGTCGGAATTGGAGTCGGCTTGCAGATCGCGTTTGCCAGCCTGGTGCTGCTGGTACCCGGCGGTAAAGACGTGTTCGACGCACTGGGGAGCGGCTTCGTCAAAGTTCTGGGGTTCGTGTCAGCAGGTTCGAAGTTCATCTTCGGCGACCTGATGGACACCTCGAAGTTCGGTTTCATTTTTGCCTTTCAGGTGCTGCCAACCATCATTTTTTTCGCCGCCCTGATGGGCGTGCTGTATCACTTGAACGTGATGCAGGCCGTCGTGCGCGGAATGACGTGGGCGATCACCAAGGTCATGCGCGTGTCGGGCGCGGAAACCACCTCGGTTTGCGCCAGCGTGTTCATCGGCCAGACCGAAGCACCGTTGACGGTGCGCCCGTATATCGGTCGCATGACCGAGTCCGAACTCATCACCATGATGATCGGCGGAATGGCGCATATCGCCGGTGGCGTGCTCGCTGCGTACGTCGGCATGCTCGGCGGAGGCGACCCGATTCAACAGGCGTTCTACGCCAAGCATCTGTTGGCGGCATCGATCATGGCGGCGCCGGCCACCCTGGTCATTGCAAAGATCCTCATTCCCGAAACCGGTGTTCCGCTGACCCGCGGCAGCGTGCATATGGAGTTCGAGAAGACCTCAAGCAACGTGATTGACGCAGCGGCATCTGGTGCAGCTGATGGGCTCAAGCTGGCCTTGAATATCGGCGCGATGCTGCTCGCCTTCATCGCCTTGATCGCGTTGTTGAATGCGCCGCTGACCTGGTTTGGTGAGTTCAGTGGCTTGGCTGCCGAGCTGGGTCGGCCAACCGACATCGCCAACCTGCTGGGCCTGCTGCTGGCCCCGCTGGCCTGGGTGATCGGGGTGCCGTGGTCAGATGCCAGCGTGGTCGGCGGCTTGATCGGGCAGAAAGTCGTCATCAACGAATTTGTCGCTTACATGCAGCTGGCCGACATCGTCAATTGCAAGACCGAAGGCGTGGCCTTGACCAATCAGGGCGCCTTGATAGCGACCTACGCGTTGTGTGGCTTTGCCAACTTCAGTTCGATCGCGATCCAGATCGGCGGTATCGGCGGCTTGGCTCCCGAGCGCCGAAGCGATGTGGCCAGACTGGGTTTGCGTGCCGTATTGGGTGGGTCCATCGCCACCTTCATGACCGCAACCATCGCCGGCGTGTTGTATCTGTTGCAACAAAGCAGCGAGACTGCCTCCGCCGTCGCCTGCACCGTAGCACCGTAAAACGATGGTCGACGTCGTCGTTGTTGGTTCCTACAACCACGACTACGTCTGGCGCAGCGCGCAATTGCCAATAGCCGGCGAAACGCGCCTCGGTACGTTTGCTTCCGGACCGGGCGGCAAGGGCTTCAACCAAGCCATCGCGGCCGCGCGTCAGGGAGCACGCTGCACGTTTGTCGGCGCGCTTGGAATTGACTCAGCGGCTGAGGCCGCCTTGGCATTGGCGGCCAGCGAAGGCGTCAGTGTCTGTATTGAACGCCAACCCGACTTGGCCACCGGCAGCGCAGCGATCCTGCTCGATGCCGCAGGGCAGAACATGATCGTGGTCGGACCAGGCGCCAACGCGGCACTCAGCGCGGCGCATATTCGTCAGCAATCGCAGTTGATCGCGGGCACCAGGATCCTGGTACTGCAAAACGAAACCACGCTTGCCGCCTGCGCTGAGGCGATGCAAATCGCCCGCCGCGCCAACGTGCTGACTCTGTACAACCCGGCGCCGGCTGCCGATGTCATGGCGCCGGCGCTGCTGCGCCTAAGCGATGTGTTGACCCCAAACGAGAGCGAATTCGTCGCCCTACTCAAGCACTCTGGCGTGATCGTTGAGAATGAAGCCATCGCTGACCACAGCGACGACGAGCTGCATGCGCTTTGTCGACGGCTGGGCGTAGCCACCGTGGTGCTGACCTTGGGCGCGCGAGGCGCCTTCGTTTCCCACGCCGACGCCGACTCGCGTGGTGATCAGGTTAGTCATTACCGCCATGCCGCCGAACCGGCAGCCGTGCTCGATACCACCGGCGCTGGCGACGCCTTCAATGGCGGCCTCGCGGCGGCGTTGGCGCACGCGCCGCATGCACCATTTGCAAATGCTGTTCGCGATGCCGGGCGGGTTGCTGCACTCGCCGTCGAGCGCGCCGGCGCCGCCTTGGCGATGCCGCTGCGCAGCGAGGTCTTGGCTCGATTTCCAGACTGACGGCACCCTGTGGGAACGGCGGAAACCCGCGATTGCATTGCTGCAGGGCCAGCTCCTTCGCGGCTTCCGCCGCTCCCACAACAACGGCGGCTTGCGCCGCTCCCACAACAACTGCGGCTTGCGCCGCTCCCACAACAACCGCATCTTCCAAAATCGTCGCAGCCACCCCCGAGCCATTGCGGTGGCTTCGGCGATCCGCAATCGGTTA